>DBAW01000116.1 GCA_002291855.1 Sphingomonas sp. UBA1000 | reverse complement strand
GCACCACAAACAACCCCGCCCCTGCGCCGCGAGGCGCGCAACAAACAACACCGCACCACATCTCACCCGCCGGTGAGGCTGATCGTCTCCACGCCGCCGCCGGGCAGGGTGATGGTGCGCACGACCCCGGGGGCGTTGACCTGCACCTGATGGGCGGCGCGGGGGTAGAGCGTCGGCATCACATTGGCGTGGATGGTGACGCTGCGCGCCCGGCGCGGCCCCTTGCCGGCATAGTCGACCCGCACCTGCGCCGCGCCGATGTCGGTGCCTTTATGGGCAAGCGCCACCGGCCGCCCGTCGACGGCGACGGTGAAGCTGCGCCCCAGATAGGTCTGAAGCGCGGCGACCGCCTCGGGATCGTCAAGGCTTGCCTGCACATCGGGCGCGATGCGCGGCAATGCCGGCTCCAGATCATGCGCCTCGAACCGGTGCGACACGGTGACGCTGCCGTCAGCGGCCAGCGTCACCACGGTGATCGCGTCATGGCCGCGATGTGCGACCGCCGGTGCCGGGGCGAAGAGCGCCAGCCCGATCACGCCCAGCCCGGTCCCGATCCCGGCACCCGACAGCGCCACTGCCGCGCCGGCGGCGCGCACCGCACGCGACACCCGCATCATTTGCCCTGCGGCACCGGCTGGGTGGCAAGCGAGCCGCGCCCGACCTGAAGGTCATAGTCCTTCATCCGGTTCTCGCCCGGCCGGGCATCCTCGATCTTCATGATCACCGGATCGATCGGCCCGCGATAGACATTGTTGGTGCGGTCGGTGTCGGCGATTTCCCACAGCGGGTCGACTTCGGCCGACACCAGCTGCTTGTCGGTCACATATTGCCAGGTGACGTTGCGCGGGTTGTAGCGCCAGACCTCGGCCGGGATGTAGACGGTCTCGCTCTGCCCGCCGGCAAAGCTCAGCTTGAGCGGCACCGGCATCACCAGCCCGCCGACATTGCGCAGCGAGAAGCGGTAGAACCGGTCCTTGACGGCAAGCGCCGCCTTGTCCTCGGGCGTTGCGTCCTTCACCCGTTCGGCCATGTCGCGCCGCGCCTTGGGGGTGGCATCAAGCCGGTCGGTCGCGTCGTAGAAATCGCGCGTCGCGGGATCGCGCTCGACCACGGTCTTTTCCCCGGCATTGCGCAGCGCGGTGAGCGACGGCGGCTCGGCCGCGCGCATCGCCTTGCGCATCCGCGCCGTGTCCTCGACATCGGAGCCCGCGATCCGCCCTTCGACCACCCGGTCGAGCGCGATGTCGACATGGTCGGTCGAATAGAACCAGCCGCGCCAGAACCAGTCGAGATCGATGCCCGAGCTTTCCTCCATCGTGCGGAAGAAGTCATAGGGGGTCGGGTGCTTGAACCGCCAGCGGCGCGCATATTCGCGGAACGCCCGGTCGAACAGCTGCCGGCCCATCACCGTTTCGCGCAGGATGGTGAGCGCAGTCGCCGGCTTGGCATAGCCGTTGGCGCCGAACTGGAGCACCGAATCCGACTGGGTCATCAGCGGCACCTGATCGCGCGAGCGCATATATTCGGCGATGTCGCGCGGTTCGCCGCGCTGGCGCGGGAAATCCTTGTCCCACAGCTTTTCGGCCTGGAACTGGAGGAAGGTGTTCAGCCCTTCATCCATCCAGGTCCATTGCCGTTCGTCGGAGTTAACGATCATCGGGAAATAATTGTGCCCGACCTCGTGGATCACCACGCCGATCAGGCCGTATTTCGCGCGTTCGGTATAGGTCAGCCGGCCGGTCTTGCGGTCCTTGACCGGGCGCGGGCCGTTGAACGAGATCATCGGATATTCCATCCCGCCGACCGGCCCGTTCACCGACTGGGCGGTCGGATAGGGATAGGGGAAGGAAAAGCGCGAATAGACGTCGATCGTGTGGGCGATCGATTTGGTCGAATAGGCATCCCAGAGCGGCCGCGCCTCCTTAGGATAGAAGGACATCGCCATCACCAGCGGCACATCGCCCTCGCTCTGGCGCACGCCCATCGCGTCCCAGACGAACTTGCGCGACGCCGCCCAGCCGAAATCGCGGACATTCTCGGCGGCGAACACCCAGGTCTTGGTGCCGGCGGCACGGCTGCGCTCCGCCGCCTCGGCCTCGGCCGGGGTGACGACATAGACCGGCTCGCGCGCGTCGCGGGCCCGATCGAGCCGCTGACGCTGGGCGGGGCTCAGCACCTGTTCGGGATTGGCGAGCACGCCGGTGGCCGCGACGACATGATCGGCGGGCACGGTCAGCGCGACGCGGTAATCGCCAAACTCGAGCGTGAACTCGCCCGCGCCCAGAAACGCCTTGTTGTGCCAGCCTTCATAGTCCGAATAGACGGCAAGGCGCGGGAACCACTGCGCGCCTTCAAAGATGCAATTGCCGTCCTCGCCCTCGGCGGTGAAGCATTCATAGCCCGAACGCCCGCCGACCACCTTCTGCTCGCCCATCGGGAACGACCAGTCGATCGAGAAGCTGACCTCGCCGCCGCCCGCGGCGACCGCTTCGGGCAGTTCGATGCGCATCAGGCTGTCGGTGATGGTAAAGGGCAGCGGCTTGCCATTCTGGTCGCGCACGGCGGTGATGGTGAAGCCGCCTTCCCATTCCTGCATCCGCTTGACGCGGCGGATCTCGGCGATGCTGATGCCGTCGCCGCCGGGCACGGTCTCGGTCAGCTGGGCGATCGAGCTGCGCTTGTAATCATTCTGGTCGAGCAGCAGCCACAGATAGGGCAGGGCGTCGGGCGAGTTGTTGCGATAGCGGATGGTCTGGGTGCCGCTGACGGTGCGGCGCGCTTCGTCGAGCGTCGCCTTGACGTCGTAATCGACCTTTTGCTGCCAGTAACGATGGCCGGGCGCGCCGGCGGCGTTGCGGTAATCGGTCGGGCTGGGCCAGTCCTCGCCCTCGAGCTGGCGGAATTTGTCTTCCCACTGGCCCTTGGTCTGGCGGATCGCATCGGCATGTGCCGGGGCTGAAACAAGGCCCGTCACAAGGCCCGTCACAAGGGCCGCGGCAATGGCGGTGGCAGGCAGCAGGCGGGCGGCAACGGACACAGGCATGAATCTCCCCCGAGATCGGCCGCTCTCCCGGCCGTCGTGCAGAGGCATAGGAGACCGCATGTCATGATGTCACGCGCGATTTCGCCGCCCGCGCCGGCAAGGCACGCGGCCCCCCTCTTGCACAAGGGCCGTGCGTGCCGCAGGGAGAGCGCATGACGACCGAGACCAGCAGCTATCGCATCCAGGGCGCCACCGGGGAATGGGAGGTGGTGATCGGCCTTGAGGTTCATGCCCAGATCACCGCCAGCAAGGCCAAGCTGTTTTCCGGCGCGGCGACGGCGTTCGGCGCCGAACCCAATGCGCAGGTGTCGCTGATCGACGCGGCGATGCCGGGGATGCTGCCGGTGCCCAACCGCGAATGCATCCGCCAGGCGGTGCGCACCGGTCTGGCGCTCAACGCCCGCATCAACCGCTGGTCGCGGTTCGACCGCAAGAATTACTTCTATGCCGATCTGCCGCAGGGCTATCAGATTTCGCAGCTCTACCACCCGCTGGTCGGCGAGGGCGAAATCGTGATCGAGCCGGCCGAGGGCGAGACCAAGACCGTCGGCATCGAGCGCATCCATGTCGAGCAGGATGCCGGCAAGCTGATGCACGATCAGCACCCGACCCGTTCCTATGTCGATCTCAACCGCGCCGGGGTGGCGCTGATGGAGATCGTGTCGCGGCCCGACATGCGCTCGCCGGCCGAGGCGGGGGCCTATCTGCGCAAGCTGCGCGCGATCCTGCGCTATGTCGGGTCGTGCGACGGCAATATGGAAGAAGGCTCGATGCGCGCCGACGTCAACGTGTCGGTCCGCAAGCCCGGCGACCCGTTCGGCACCCGCACCGAGACCAAGAACGTCAACTCGGTCCGCTTCGTCATGCAGGCGATCGAATATGAAGCGAGCCGCCAGGTCGATGTGATTGAGGGCGGCGGCCGGGTGGTGCAGGAAACCCGGTTGTTCGATCCCGACAAGGGCGAGACGCGGTCGATGCGCTCCAAGGAAGACGCGCACGATTATCGCTATTTCCCCGATCCCGATCTGCTGCCGCTGGAGCTGGACGAGGCATTTGTCGAGGACTGCCGCGCCTCGCTGCCCGAGCTGCCCGATGCCAAGCGCCAGCGTTACGAAAGCGAACTGGGGATCAGCGCCTATCAGGCGCAGGTGCTGACCGCCGAAGCCGAAACCGCGCGCTGGTTCGAGGCGCTGCTGGCGGCGGGCGAGGGCAAGGTGGCGGCCAAGGCGGCGTCCAACTGGCTGATTTCGGACCTGTTCGGTGCGCTCAACCGGCTGGGGCTGGGGATTGACGACAGCCCGGTCAGCCCGGCCCAGGGCGCGGCGCTGCTCGGCCTGGTCGCCGATGGCACGCTGTCGGGGACGCTTGCCAAGCAGGTGTTCGAGATCATGCTCGAAACCCGCGAAGACCCGCTCGCCATCGTCGAGGCGCGCGGCCTCAAGCAGACCAGCGACACCGGCGCGATCGAACAGGCGGTGGACACGGTGCTCGCCGCCAATGCCGACAAGGTCGAACAATATAAGGCCGGCAAGACCGCGCTGTTCGGCTTTTTCGTCGGCCAGACGATGAAGGCGATGGGCGGCAAGGCCAATCCGCAGGTCGTGAACGAGATCCTGTCGCAGCGGCTGGGCTGACGCGTCGCGGCGCGACCGTTCCGGACGCGATCATGCTTGCCGATCGGTGAGCATGACGCCATTCTGCGCCGCGTCGCTTCAGTTAAGTCGATGGGCAGGGGGGATAAAGTGAGTAAGTTGACGACCGTCACGGTCGCCGCGGCCATGATACTTTGCGCGCCTGCGTCTGCAGCCCTGCAGGACGCTGGCCAGGATGTAGCCCAGGCCACAGGCAGCGCACCGGGCGCACCGCCCGTGCAGGATTATGAGCCGACCAATAACGAGCCTGCCGATTATTTCTATTTCAGCAAGGCCGGCATTGCCGCCGAACAGGCCGGTGCAGACTGGGACGAGTGTCGCGATCTGGTCGCGACGATCCGCGGGCCCGTGCCCGATCAGGTCTATTACTACACGCCGGGTGGCACGGCCGGGGTGGTCGCCAACGCGGCTGTCGGTTTGATCCAAGGCTTCATCCGGGCGGGTCAGCGCCGCCACATGATCAACGCAGGCATCCGCAAATGCATGCAGGTCAAAGGCTATGCACGCTACGCCATGACCAAGGATGAGGCCGACGCCGTGTATGACGGGAAATGGGACGACATCCGCGCGCGCCTGGTGGAAAAGGCCGTCGCACCGGCTGACGAAGCACAAAGGCTCGAGCCATGAAGCGCCTGATCCATGTCTGCGCGGCCGCGATCCTGGCCGCATGCGCGGTGACGGCCATGCCGGCGCTGGCCGCGTCGCAGCTCAAGGCGGCACCCGCATCGCTTAATCCCGGCCTGGCCTATGTCCTTGTCCGGCTTGGGGAAAGATCGGAAGGTCTGTGGAACCGGCTGACCCTCGCCCCTTATGACGAACCGGCTGCGGACATTCGTGGCTATGGCCGGGCCAAGGCCAATCCGGTGCCGCCGCGCACCGATCGCCGGATCGCGGTGTCGCCCAAACCGTTCCTGGCCGAGGCGGATCATGTCCGCACCTATCTGATGGAGGTCAATGCCGGCCTGTATGTGATCGAGGCCAGCCCGACGACCTGCTTTTGTCTCGGCAGCTACAGCGTCTATCTGGCACCCGGGGTCATCACCGATCTGGGTTTCATCTATATCGCGCCGGAAAATGGCACGTCGCCCTGGGCGGCGCTCAGCGAATTGCGCGTTGCGGCCGATATCGAGATGCGCGGCTATACGCTCCCCGACGCAATGGCGATCGTGCCGCCGGCCAATGACACGCCGGTGCCTGACGGGCTGGCGGGTCTCCCGCGCACACCGGCGGCCTATCGTCCGGCGGAGCGGTTCGGCAATCATCAGGGGCTGTTGATCAACCGCGCTCTGCCGATCGGGGGTGGCAAATGACGATGGTTCTGGCTCTGGCGGTCATATCCGCAGCGCTTCAGTCGGCTGCGCCCGAGGCCGCGCAGGCAGAGGCCGTGCCGGCGGCAGAATGCGCGCCCGGCGTCTATCTGCTGACGCAGGCCAATGGCGGCGAGCGGCGGCTGCTCACCGAACGGACAACGTCCCACCGCCGCATGGGCAATGTGCTCAAGGGGATGTTGTTCGGTGGCGTTTCCAACATCGAAAACCGCGCGGTTGTTCAGGGGGCGCGGGCGGAGACGCGGCTGACGAACCGGCGGCCGGCATTCCTGTTCTGCGATGCCGTGAAACCGGAGAACGCGCCCGCAGCGGGGGGCGGCATGGGCTATGTCGGCGGCCAGCGGGCTACCCGCCCGGCAAATTTCAGGCTGGTCAGGTTCGATGTCGAGAATGACGGGCGCGATTACCCGTTGTCGACGCTCAGCGGCAAGAAATCCGCGCGCTATTTCTTTCCGTTCACGGTCCGCAATGCCGGCCCGGGGATGCGCGAGGTGACGCCGATCGCGGAGTTGCCGCCGGGCGAATATGGCTTTGTCGGCCTGGCCAAGGGGAGCCAGTTCGCCTTTGGCGACGATGCGCCCAAGGACCGTGTCATCGACTTTGCGATCGACGTGCCGGCGGACTGATCTGCTACGCAGGTCGCCCGCTGCGGCGGGACCGCCGCGTCCCGATCGGCCGTTCACCTGTGCGCGCGGCCCTGCTATCGGGTTGACATGACCGAAGCCGCCGCGCCGCCCGAGCCTATCGACGCCCCGTTCGACCGGGCGCTCAGCGACCGTTATCTCGTCTATGCGCTGTCGACGATCACCGCGCGGTCGCTGCCTGATCTGCGCGACGGGCTGAAGCCGGTTCATCGCCGGCTGCTCTGGGCGATGCGGCTGCTGCGGCTCGACCCGGCGGCGGGCTACAAGAAATGCGCGCGCGTCGTCGGCGATGTGATCGGCAAATATCACCCGCATGGCGACCAGTCGGTCTATGACGCGATGGTCCGCCTCGCCCAGACCTTTGCGCTGCGTTACCCGCTGGTCGACGGGCAGGGCAATTTCGGCAATATCGACGGCGATAATGCCGCCGCCTATCGCTACACCGAGGCGCGGCTGACCCAGGTCGCCATCGACCTGATGGCCGGGCTGGACGAGGGCACGGTCGATTTCCGCCCGACCTATAATGGCGAGGAGGAAGAGCCGGAGATCATGCCCGGCCTGTTCCCCAATCTGCTCGCCAATGGCGCGAGCGGGATTGCGGTGGGCATGGCGACATCGATCCCGCCGCACAATGCCGCCGAGCTGATCGACGCCGCCATCCGCCTGATCGATGCGCCCGAAACCGACACCGCGACGCTGATGCAGATCGTGCGCGGGCCCGATTTTCCGACCGGCGGGGTGATTGTCGATGCGCCCGCCGCCATCGCCGAGGCCTATGAGACCGGGCGGGGCGCGTTCCGCGTGCGCGCGGCCTGGGTGAAGGAGGATACCGGGCGCGGCACCTGGGCGGCGGTGGTCACCCAAATCCCCTATGGCGTCCAGAAGGGCAAGCTGATCGAGGACATCGCCCAGCTGATCAACGACAAGAAGTTGCCGATCCTTGAGGATGTGCGCGACGAATCGGATGCCGAGATCCGCATCGTGCTCGAACCGCGCAGCCGCACCGTCGATCCCGACATGCTGATGGACAGCCTGTTCCGGCTGACCGCGCTTGAGGCCAAGGTGCCGCTCAACCTCAACGTCCTCGATGCGCAGCGCACGCCGCGCGTGATGGGGCTGAAGGCGGTGCTCGCCGCCTGGCTGGAGCATCAGTTCGCGGTGCTGCGCCGCCGTTCCGAACACCGGCTGGGCCGCATCGACGACCGCATCGAGCTGCTCGACGGCTATCTGACCGCCTATCTCAATCTTGACCGGGTGATCGAGATCATCCGCACCGAGGATGAGCCCAAGCCGGTGATGATCGCCGAATTCGGCCTGACCGACCGGCAGGCCGAGGCGATCCTGAACATGCGGCTGCGCAGCCTGCGCAAGCTCGAGGAAATGGAGATCAGGCGCGAGCGCGACGCGCTCGATGCCGAACGCGCCGGGCTGGTCGCGCTGCTCGGCTCGGAGGCGCGCCAGCGCACGCGGATGAAGCGCGACCTGACGGCGCTGCGCGACCGTTATGGTCCCGACACCGCGCTGGGGGCGCGGCGCACGGCGATCGAGGAAGCGGGGCCGGCGCGCGAATATGCGCGCGAGGCGATGATCGAGCGCGAGCCGATCACCGTCATCCTGTCGCAGCGCGGCTGGATCCGCGCGATGAAGGGGCATGTCGATCTCGCCGCCGCCGACACGCTCAAGTTCAAGGAAGGCGATGGCCCGGCCTTTGCCTTCCATGCCCAGACGACCGACCAGATCCTGATCGCGGCCGAAAATGGCCGCTTCTACACCTTGGCCGGGGACCGGCTGCCGGGCGGGCGCGGCTTTGGCGAGCCGATCGGCCTGATGCTCGATCTGGACGGCGAGGCGGGGATCGCCGCCTGCCTGCCCGCCGGGCAGGGCCGGCTGCTGCTGGCCGCGTCGGACGGGCGCGGCTTTGTCGTCAAGGTCGAGGACACGCTGGCCGAAACCCGCAAGGGCAAGCAGCTGGTCAATCTGCGCCCCGGTGCGCGGCTGCGCATCGTCCACCGCATCGCGGCCGACGCCGATTATGTCGCGGTGATCGGCGACAATCGCAAGATGGTGGTGTTTCCGCTCGCCGAGCTGCCCGAAATGGGGCGCGGCCAGGGGGTGGCGCTGCAGAAATATCGCGATGGCGGCCTGTCCGATGCGATTGCGCTGCGCTTTGCCGACGGGCTGAGCTGGTCGATGGGCGGCGCGACCGGGCGCACCCGCACCGAACCGGACCTGACGCCGTGGCGCACCGCGCGGGGGGCCGCCGGGCGCATGGCCCCGATCGGCTTTCCGCGTGAAAACAGATTTACTTAGGGGGGAGCCGCAAAGCCGTCCTTAGCGCCGCATTAACCAATGGCGGCTAGAGCGGGGGCGATGGGGCCAAGCCGGAATCTGCACTGCGTCCAGCCGCTTCCGGTCCCTGCCCGGGCCGAGCCGGTGACGCTCACCCTGGATGCGACCGCGCTCCAGCTTGCCCGTGTGCGCGCGCACCTGCTCGAGGCCTTGCCCGTTGCCGCCGGCGTGATCGGCCTTGACGCCGCGGGGCGGCCCGAATTGGTGGCTGGCAACACTGCGCTGAGCGCCATCGATCTGGGCGGCGACTGCCCGCTTGTCGACCGACCTGGGCTGGCCGATCCGATCCGGGCGCTGCTTGCGGGCAGCGGCGATGTCTCCACGCTCGACTGGATCGATGGCGACCAGATTACCGGGCGGCATTATGGCGTGCGCATCGCGCGCATTTTCCAGCTCGATGCCGCCGGGCCGCGCTTCCTGATCACGCTGATTGACCGTACCGCCGAGCGCGCGACCGAAAAGAGCCTGAGGCTCGAAATGTTCAACGACAGCCTGACCGGGCTGCTCAACCGCGCCGGCTTTTCCGACCGGCTGGAGGCGGAACTGGCGGGGGCGGAGCCGGGCGGCTTTGCCGTCATCGTCATCGATCTGCTGCGCTTCAGCCGCATCAATGAATCGATCGGCGCGATTTCGGGCGACGAACTGCTGATCACCGTCGCGCGGCGGCTGCTGAGCGTGCTGGCCCCGGGCGACGTCATCGCGCGCACCGGCGGCGACGAATTCGGGCTGCTGGTGCGGACCGGCACCGGCGACGAGGCCGTGCGCCAGATGGCCGAGCGCATCCACGGTGTGTTCGCCGAGCCGTGCCGGCTGTCGGGGCTGGAAATCCGCATCGGCTGCGCGGTTGGCTGCGCGATGCTGGAAGAGGATTGCGACGGTGACGAGCTGGTGCGCCGCGCCCAGTTCGCGGTCAAGCGCGCCAAGGCGACCGGCCGCACCGAGCTGTACACGCCGCGCGATTTCCACCGCGCGCGCCGCGCCTTCACCATCGAAACCGCGCTGCGCCGCGCGATCGAGGCCGATCGGCTGCGGCTGCATTTCCAGCCGGTGGTCGAGCTGGGCACCGGCCGGCTGACCGGGTTCGAGGCGCTGGCGCGCTGGGAAGACAATGGCATCAACATGTCGCCGGCCGAGTTCATCCCGGTTGCCGAGCAATCGGGCCTGATCGTTCCGCTGGGGCGCTGGGTGCTCGATGCCGCGCTGGCGACGCTCAAGGGCTGGGACGCGCATGGCGGGCTGGCGTGCGGGCTGGGCGTCGCGGTCAACGTGTCGGCGCTGCAGATGGCGCGCGACGATATTGCCGCGATGGTGGCCGCCGGCCTTTCCGCGCATGGGCTGGATGGGCGGCGGCTGACGCTGGAGCTGACCGAAAGCTCGATCGTGCAGGATCCCGATGGCGCGTCGCGCACCATGCACGACCTGAAGGCGCTGGACACTGTGCTCGCGCTCGACGATTTCGGCACCGGCTATTCCAGCCTCGCCTATCTCCAGCGGCTGCCGCTCGACTGTCTGAAGATCGACCGCAGCTTCGTGACCGACATGCTCGCCAACCGGGACAATCTGGCGATCGTGCGCGCGGTGCTGTCGCTTGCGCAGGCGCTGGGGCTGCGCACCACCGCCGAGGGGGTGGAAACGCCCGAGCTGGCGCGGATGCTCGCCGCGCTCGGCTGCACCCATGCCCAGGGCTATGTCTATGCCCCGGCGCTGCCCGCCGACGAGGCGCTGGCCTTCGCCCAGTCCTGGTCCGGCATGGCCTGACCCGATCTAGACAGTCTTACGCCCCGCCGGTCAGCCGGGCCGCCACCTGATCGGCAATCGCCCGGGCGCGCGCGGCATCGGGAAAATCCTCGTCCAGCCAGATGGTTTCGACCTCGCGCAGCGCACGCGCGACCACCGGCCCGGCATCCAGCCCGCGCGCGACCAATTCTCCGCCCGACACCGGCAGCCGGGGCGGTGTCCAGCCATGGATCGCCGCCGCCGCATCGACCTGCCCGGCGAGCAGCAGCCGGTCGACCGCCGACACCGGGCCGAGCCGATAGGCCAGCACGCGCGGGCGCGCTTCGGCATTGCTCGCCAGCGCCGCGCCCAGCCGCTTGCGGATCGCGTTCGACAGTTTCAGCCGCGCGGCGATCAGATCGGCGCGCGCCGCATCGGCGGGCAGCAGCGCGGCCAGCCGGCGCACGGCATCCCCGGCGATCCCGGCCGCACCCTCGGCGGCGATCAGCGCCTCCAGCCGCGCCGCGCCATCGGCATCGATATCGGGCAGCACCGGCTTCAGCACGCCGCCATCGATCATCGACCGGATCGCCCCGGCCGGGCGCGGGCCGCCCAGCAGCTTGATCAGTTCATCGGCGATGCGTTCGCGCGACAGCGCCATCAGGTCGTTCGCGCGCGCCGTGCAGGCGGCATAGGCCTCATCATCCGGCGCGCCGTTTCCGAACCGGGCATGGAAGCGGAAAAAGCGCAGGATGCGCAGATGATCCTCGGCAATGCGCGCGCGCGCGTCGCCGATGAAGCGCACCCGACCCGCCGCCAGATCAGCGAGCCCGCCGAAATAATCATGCACGCTGCCTGTCACCGGATCGGCGGACAGCGCGTTGATCGTGAAGTCGCGCCGCGCGGCATCCTCGCGCCAGTCATCGGTAAAGGCGATGGTCGCCCGCCGCCCGTCGGTCGTGACGTCGCGGCGCAGCGTCGTCACCTCGACGCCCTTGCCGCCGATCACCACCCCGACCGTGCCGTGCTGCAGGCCCGATGCGCTCGACCATACCGACAGGCCGGCGGCCTCGGCACGGGCGATCACCTCGGCCGGGGCGAGGCTGGTGGCGATGTCGAGATCGCCGGGCGGCGCGCCCGCCAGCGCGTCGCGCACCCAGCCGCCGACATAGCGTGCCTGCCCGTCCGCCCCGCCCAGCGCTGCCATCAGCCGCGCCAGTCCGTCCGCGTCCCAGCCGGCGGGCGGCAGCGTCACCCGCGCAGCCGTCGCCCCAGATTGACCAGCATCGCCGCTGTCGCGCCCCAGATCCGCCGTTCCTGCCATGGGATCTCCCAGTAGCGCCGCCGCGCGCCTTGCCAATCCATCTCGCGCTCGAATTGGTTGGCGGGATCGATCAGATGATCGAGCGGAACCTCGAACCAGTCGGCAACTTCGGCCTCGGCCGGGCTGAGCGGCAGGTCGGGCGGCACCACGCCCAGCACCGGCACGACATGATAGCCGGTGACGGTGACATAAGGGTCGATCGCGCCCACCAGGCTCACCCGGTCGGGCGGCAGGGCGATTTCCTCATGCGCCTCGCGCAGCGCCGCCGTCACCACATCCTCGCCGGGGTCGATGCGTCCGCCGGGAAAGGCGATCTGCCCGGCATGGCGGCGCAACGCGGCGTTGCGTTCGGTCAGGATCACGCCCGGCCGGGAGCGGTCGGTCACCGCGATCAGCACCGCGGCGGGATGCACGGGCGCACCCGTCTCGCGGTCGGCGGCCAGCCCGTCGCCGGCAATCGCCGCCAGCGTGGCCGGCCGGGCAAGCGCGGCGGCAAGGCTGTGGGCGAGGGGCGTCACGCGGCGGCGTCGGACGCGGACAGATCAAAGGCGAAGAACGCGCCGTCGCTCCACAGGCCGGGCGGATCGGCACCCTCATCGATCGCCCATCCGGCCAATTCGTAATAGACCGGGCGCGCGACGAGCGCGTCGAGGCCGGGGCGCACGGTCAGATAGGGGTGTGGCCCGTCCGCCCGCTCGGCCAGCCGCAGCGGATGCGCCGGCCCGGCCACGACAAGATCGCCGGTGTTGAGGCGAAAGGCGAGGCGGCGGTCGCGGCCCGCGCCTTCGCTTGCCACCTCGACCGCGACGAACGGCGCGTCCTCGACCGCGATGTCGAGCTTTTCGACCGGCGTTACCAGCACATAGCCGCCATCCGGTTCACGGCGCAGGATCGTCGAGAACAGCCTGACCATCGCCGCCCGGCCGATGGGCGAGCCCTGATGATACCAGGTGCCGTCGCGCGCGATGCGCATTTCGCTGTCGCCGCAATGAGGCGGGTTCCAGCTGGCGACGGGGGGCAGTTTTGCCTCGGCGGCCAGCCGGGCGATATCGGCCAGCGACAGGCGGGACAGATCGGCGGGAAGATCGGACGTATCGGCCATCACCCCCTGAAGATAGGCGCTTTCAGCCGCCGCGCCAGCCCGTTGCGCGGGTCGCCGGTCAGGTTCCGGGGCCGGTCAGGCGACCGGCAGGGCGGCGGCGCGCAGCTCGCCCGTCGCGGGATAGGCGGTCTTGATCCGCGCCAGCAGCCGGCGCTGCTCGTAGGGACCGTCGATCCGCCAGTCCGTGGCCGGGGCGGCGGTGAAGCCGAACCGGCCATAATATTCCGGGTCGCCGATCATCATCATCCCCGTCCATGGCCCGGCGGCGAAGGCGTCGACCAGCGCCGCCATCAGCGCCTTGCCGATGCCCAGCCCCTGCTGCGCGGGGGCGACGGCGACCGGGCCGACCATGACCAGCGGCCAGTCGCCGCCATCGGGGGTGGCGAGTGCAACCGGCCAGCTTTGCAGGCTGCCGACCAGCTGCCCGTCGATCCACGCCGCAAAGCTCAACGGCGCGATGGCGGTGCTGCCCGTGCGCAGCCGATAGGCGGTGCGCCCATGGCGGTCGGTGCCGAACGCGGCATCGAGCAGCGATTCGATCGCCGCCGGATCGGCATCGGCAAGCGGGCTGAGCGTGAACACGGGCGGCGGGGTCCTAAACAGCGGGGTGGCGCAAACGGGAAGGGGCTTTGACGGGCATGGACGCCCGGCGCGCGGCGCTTTAACGCCAAATGCGCAGAATGGAAGCGGCAAGCGCGGCGCAGGGAGAGACGATGGAACTCTATGATGCCGGATGGGCGCCCAGCCCCAGGCGGGTGCGGATGTTTCTGGCCGAAAAAGGGCTGGATCTGGCCGCGACGGGCATTGAGCGGGTGATCGTCGATCTGGCCGCAGGCGCGCAGCTTGCGCCCGATTTCCTGCGCATCAACCCGCGCGGGACGGTGCCCGTGCTGGTGCTGGACGATGGCACGGCGATTGCCGATTCGGTCGCCATCTGCCGCTATTTCGACGCGCTCTATCCCGAACCCCGGCTGTTCGGGGCGTGCCCCCTGGATCAGGCCGCGACCGAGGAATGGACGCGCATCGTCGAGCATGAAGGCTATGCTGCTGTCGTTTATGCGTTTCGCAACCGCGTGCGGACGATGGCCGGCCGGGCGCTTGCCGGCCACTGGCCCGAAATGCCGCAAATCCCCGAATTGGTGACGCGCGGTCAGGCGATGTGGGGCTGTTTCGTCGCGCGGCTGGAGGCGCGGCTGGCCGACCGGATGTGGCTGGCGACCGATGCGTTCGGCTTTGCCGATCTGAGCGCGTTCGTCACCCTTGAGTTCGCGGTGGCGACCCGGCTGTCGGACGGCAGCTTCCCGCCCGCGATTGCCCGCTGGCACGCCGCCATCGCCGCGCGCCCCTCGGCCGCCGCATGAGCGCGGGTGAAGCCCAGCCGCGCGCCCCGCGCGGGCGGACCGCCATCGTCACCGGCGGCGCGCGGCGCATCGGCGCGGCCATCGTCCGCGCGCTGGCCGCCGATGGCTGGCATGTCGTCATCCATTACAACAGCTCCGCTGCCGACGCGCTGGCGCTGGCCGCCGAAACCGGCGGAACTGCGGTGTGCGCCGATCTTGCCGCGCCCGATGCCGGGGAAAAGGTGATGGCCGCGCTCAATGGCGCGCCGCCGCCGGGGCTGCTGGTCAACAGCGCTGCCGGGTTTGATCTCGACGGGTTCGACGATTTCACCGCTGAGGGGTGGGACCGGCACATGGCGATCAATGCCCGCGCGCCGGTGCTGCTGGCGCGCGCCTTTGCCGATGCGGTGGCGAGATCGGGGGCCGGCGATGCGCTGGTCGTCAATCTGCTCGACGCCAAGCTGGTCCAGCCCAATCCGGATTTCTTCAGCTACTCGGTGTCGAAGTTCGCGCTGGCCGGGGCGATGGAGCTGGTCGGCCGGCTGCTTGCGCCCCGGGGCGTGCGGGTGTGCGGGATCGCTCCCGCCGTCACTCTGGTGTCAGGGCCGCAAAGCGGGGAGAATTTCGACCGGGTCCACCGGCTCAACCCGCTCGACCGCGGCGTCAGCCCGGACGATATCGTCGGCGCGCTGCGGTTTCTGGTCGCTTCGCCGGCGATCACCGGCCAGACCATCGTGATCGACGCGGGGCAGCGTTTCTACGGGCTGCCCCGCGACGTTCAGTTTCTGGACGACGCTTACTTGAGCGTCTTCAGATAGGCGATCACCTTGGCGCGCTTCGCCGCATCGGGGATGCCGGCAAAGGCCATCTTGGTGCCCGGCACATGCTTGCGCGGGTTGGTCAGGTAAAGGTCAAGTTCCTTTTCGGTCCACACGCCGGGCTTGCCCTTCATCGCGGCCGAATAGGTGTAGCCGGCGACCGATGCGCGCTTGCGGCCGACGATCCCGGCGAGATGCGGGCCGATTTTGTTCTGGCCGGCTTTGACCGAATGGCACACCGCACATTGGACGAAGTTCGGGTTGGTTTGCGCCTGGGCGGCACCGGCCATGCCCAGCATCATGATACCCAGTCCGAAGGCCATTCCACGCATTTCGGTCTCCTGTCAGTCAGCCGCCCTTTGGAGGGGAAGGGGTGGCGGCTATGCTGTCCAATAGGCCCGAAGGCCCCGTTTGCGCAACTCCCCGGGGGCGATAAGCTGCAAATCAGGGGGAGGGTGCCTTGGATCATCTGGAGACGTTGAATCACCTCGAAACAGTGTTCGAGGACCGGCTGGTGAGGCTGGACGGGGGCAGGTTTGAGCGCTGCGTGTTCCGTAACGTCGTGCTCGAATATGGCGGCGGGCCGCTGCATCTGTCCGGCTGCCGGTTCGAAGGCGCGGTGCGCTGGCAGTTTACCGGCGATCTGGGACGCGGGCTGGCGGCGCTCGGCCGGCTTTACGCCGACCGGCAGGCGATCGGGCTGAAGGCAGTGGTCGACACGATGTTCCCGCCCGAGCCTGATTAGGCGGGCGGAGGCTGCCGCAGCGCAATACCTTGAATTTACATGTGTCAAATAATTTGGACATTTGTGAAAGACAAATAAAGGATACACCCTTTACTGAATGACCGCCGGAAACAAGGCGATAAAGATCGCAATTGTCTGAACGGTAACTGACAAAATCAGCGAATCTTATTGCAGAGACGATGATTATTCATTGCAACATCGGCACGTCCCGATCAGGTCGGCATATATGGTAAATGCGGAGAGCCGGTCCTCGCCCGGATTGGGGAGGGCTGCCGGTCCGGCATTCCGGGGGCCTTGAGCCACGCCTTGGCAGCGCCTTTGCGCGGCGGCCGGGCGCGGCCCGTGCGGAAAGACCGGGATGATGATGAAGCTGCTGTCGTCGCTGCGTATCTCCACCAAGATCCAAATGATCCAGCTGATTGCCGGGCTGGTGTGCATCGGGGTTGCCGCCATGGGCTATACCGGCCTGTCGCGCACCAATCAGGGCTTTACCGAGCTGGTGCAGACGCGGCTGCCCAGCGGCACTCTGTTCGCCCGCGTGCAGCGGCTGGGCACCGAGATGGTCTTTTATGGCTACCGGGTCGCGGCCGAGCCGGGGGCCGCGCCGATGCTGGCGGCGGCCGAGGCGCGGTCCTATGCCGAGGCCCAACAGGCAATCGCCCAGCTGGGCATGATGCGCCCCGACATGGCGGCGGCCATTGGCGAGGTCGATCGCGCGCTCGACCGCATCCATGCGCTGTCATCGGCAGCGATCGCGCGGCGTTCAGCCGCTGCGATGGGCGCGGCGGTGCGCGAGCTCGAGGCCGCGCGCGAAATCGCGGTGTCGGCCAACAAGCGCAACGTGGCCGAGGCGACGGCGCAGGCGATGGCGTTGTCGCGCGAGGCCGAACGCGACGGCATGGCCGCGCTGGTGATCGCGATTCTGGCGACGCTGGGCGGCTTTGCGTTCGGCTGGGTGGTGTCGTGCCTGGGGATCACCCGGCCGCTGGCGCTGATCGGTCATACGATGGCGCGCCTCGCGTCGGGCAAGACCAACACCGATGTGCCCGGCGGCGACCGCCGCGACGAGGTGGGCGACATGGCCAAGGCGGTCGTCGTGCTGCGCGACGCGGCGATCGAGCGCGAGCGGCTGGCGCTTGAGAAAGAGCGCGCCGATGCCGAACAGAAAATGGTCGTCGACACGCTGGGCCGCCACATGGCGGCGCTGGCCGACGGCGATCTGACGGCGGTGATCGATCAGTCCTTCCCGCCCGATTATGCGGCGCTGCGCGACCATTTCAACGCCGCGCTCAAGAGCCTGGCCGAGCTGATCGCGGCGGTGGCCGACAGCGCGCAGGAGATCGAGACCGGATCGACCGAAATCTCGCAGGCGGCGGAGGATCTGGCGCGCCGGACCGAGGGCAATGCCGCCAGCCTTGAACAGACATCGGCCGCGATCTCGGCGATGGACGGGCGGCTGAAGGCGACGGCCAAGGCGGCGACGAGCACCGTCGCCCGCGCCGATCAGGCATCGGTGACCGTGTCGGGCGGGCGCGAGATCGCCGATGGTGCGGTGGCGGCGATGGAACGGGTGTCGGACAGCGCCAAGGGCATCGACAGCGTGATCGAGGGGCTGGACAAGATCGCGTTCCAGACCCGCGTTCTGGCGATGAACGCGGCGGTGGAGGCCGGCCGTGCGGGCGAGGCCGGGCGCGGCTTCGCCGTCGTTGCCGATCTCGTCTCCGCGCTCGCCATGCGCGCCGAGGAAGAGGCCAAGCGCGCGCGCGATCAGCTGACCCTGACCCAGACCGATATCGGCACGGCGGTCGAGGCGGTGCAGAAGGTCGATGGCGCGCTGGCAGCGATTTCGACCGATGTGAGCGAGGTGCACCGGCTGCTGGCGGCGATGGCGGGCGACAATGAGGCCCAGGCCTCGGCGATCACCGAGATCAGCAGCGCGGTCGCCAGCATGGATCAGGCAACCCAGCAGAATGCGGCGATGGTCG
>DBAW01000274.1 GCA_002291855.1 Sphingomonas sp. UBA1000 | reverse complement strand
TCGCGCCACAGGATGGAGGCGCAGCCTTCCGGCGAAATCACCGAATAGATTGCGTGTTCCAGCATCAGGATGCGGTCTGCGGCCGCCAGCGCGATGGCGCCACCCGACCCACCCTCGCCGATGATCGTGGCCACAAACGGCACCGGCGCTTCCAGCCCCGCCTCGATGCTGCGCGCGATGGCTTCCGCCTGGCCGCGCGCCTCCGCCTCGATGCCAGGAAACGCGCCCGACGTATCCACGAAGGACAGCACCGGCAGGTCGAACCGCCCGGCCAGTTCGATGATCCGCCGCGCCTTGCGATAGCCCTCGGGCTTGGCCATGCCGAAATTGTGCCGCACGCGGGTTTCGGTATCGCGCCCCTTCTCGGTGCCCAGCACCGCCACCGCGCGGCCGCGGAAACGGCCCAGCCCGCCGATCACCGCGGCATCATCGGCAAAGGCGCGGTCACCGGCCAGCGGCGTGAAATCCGTGATCAGGTGCCGCACGTAATCCAGCGCTTTGGGGCGTTCGGGGTGGCGGGCCACCTGCGCCTTCTGCCAGGGCGAGAGCTTGGCATAGGTGGCGGCCAGCAGCTTCGACGCCTTGTCCTGCAGGCGCGAGACCTCCTCGGCCACGTCGATGCCGCCGGTTTCGGTGGCACGGCGCAGTTCCTCCACCTTGCCTTCCAGCTCGGCGATGGGTTTTTCGAAGTCCAGGAAGTGATTCATCGGGCGCGCGGTTAACAGTTTTTGACAGCCGCGGCTACATGGCCGCCGGCCATGCAGCACTTGGCTGAGCGCGCGATTCACGCCCGGCCCAAATCGCCGACGGCGATCGCGCGCTACTCCGCCGCCGGCCAGCCCGGCCAACGCTGCTGTAACCGGACGATAGGTCTGAGCTGATACGGGGTCCGGGACGATGCGGGATCGAGTGGGATAAATCGGGCCAAAACCCAGGTTGAACTTGGCCTGAAGCTCGAAGGGGCGATTATCGGGCGCCGTTGCGAGCGGCTCGCAACAGCCGATAGGTTTGGGACGACCATCGCGCAACGGTTGGCCTCGGCGGCCATTAAGTGATTGAAATTGCGGTGGCCAGGTCGGCAGGGTGACCCAGTTGTGGGTGACGTTGCAGGATCACAGGGTTACCCCCCCAAAAAACCGCAGAAAACCGCCAGTAGCAGCATCTATGGCAGTAGTCGGCGCCGCTTGCCTCGGCACCCAAGGTAACCCAGAGACAATGTTCCCATTCAAGCAGCATTGATCACGCCGCACACGCGCCCGAGGACCGCAAGCCTATCGGCGTCGGTCGCGTCGAGCTGCACGGACGGGCTGGCCGCGTTGTCGCCAGCCAAGCGAATGCCGACACCTGGGATGACGTGCGCGCGTTTTATCAGGAGCACGTTGTCGACGCGCAGGGCGTAGACCTTCCCGTCCCGGTCTATGCGATCGGCGGAGGTGTCGATGACCGCCACCGCACCATCGCGGATCGTAGGCTCCATGCTGTCGCCCGCGACGCGCAGTGCGATCGTTGGCCCCCGCGGCCGAAACAGATTGCGCACCAGTTGGCCCGGCAAGCGCAGCGTATCGGTGGGTGTCTGCCCCGCCCAAGCCTCTCGGCCCGAGCCCGCCGAAAGCTCTGCGTCGAAGTAAGGGCATTCCCAGACATCGGCGTCATCACCGCCTGGCGTCGCGCCCTCCCCAGCGGCCAGCCAGCCCACTGTGACCCCGCCAGCCGCTGCCATCCTGACCAGAGACCATCGGCTGGGTTCGCTCCCCTCGCGCAGATACTTGTGAATGGTCGACGGAGGCTGACCCGCCAGCTGCGCAAAGGCGTGCACACTCCCGGAGGTGGTGCGATCGATCATTTGACGCAGCCTGTCTACAAAAGCGTCGTTTTGCAAGGCGACATGAGGCTCGGACGACCCTATAGCGGGCAATCGTGCATTTTTCGGCGTCATTGTTCACTCCAGTGATTGACATAGGGGCCTTAATGGCTACCATAGGGATGGAATAGTCACTATGGAGGCTATCGTGGACCCTGATTGGGACCGATCCCGCATCAAGGCTGAGCTAAAAGCGCGCGGGTATACGCTCCGGCGCATCGGCGAAGAGGTTGGCTACGGCAATCGCGACAGCGTCCAGGGGGTGTTCTCGCAACCCCGTCCACCCGCCGAACGCAAGATCGCCGAGGTGCTTGGTGTCAATCCTCAAGACATCTGGCCCTCCCGTTACGAGGCTGATGGAACGCCAAAGGGCGCCCTTCGATACCAGCGCATTTTCGGTCTGGCGACGCCAAAGGGCAATGTACGAACCGGAAAGGCTGCGTGACATGCGCGCAAGCGTTCCTCCCCAGCAAATGGTGCTGGATGCATTGTTCATCGCGCCTGCATCGGCGCCAGCCATGCAGGCCGGTGCACTGGATATCAGCCAGAAGATCCGACGACTGCTCTCAGATGCACTGACGGCGGCATCCCGCAGCACGCAGACGCCCCGCCCGCAGCTGGCAGCGCAGATTGGCGCCTTGGCGGGCCGCTCGGTGACGCCGGCGATGCTGGACCGTTACGCTGCGGCATCCTGCACGCAATGGCGCCTACCAGCCGAAACCTTGCCGGCCATCGTCGAAGCCACCGGCGATCGACGCTTGCTTGAATTGCTGGTCGAAACCTGCGGCGGCCGCGTGCTGTGGGGCGATGAAGTGCAGGTCGCGGAACTTGGGGCGCTGGCGATGCAAGAGCGGCTGGCGCGGTCTCGGCGCCTGGCGCTGAGCCGAGGCGTGCCGGCCTCGCGCCAGGCCGCGGTGCTGGACGGCCTTCGCCTTCGCCTCGCCGCGCGGGGTGGTCGATGAGCCTGGCCGTCGCGCGCTCGACGAGCACCGCCGGGCAGAAGCCCGTCGCTCGCCCAGCCTGGGCTGATCGTGCGGTCGAGTTGCTGCGGCAAGAGCACTACACCGCCCGCGAGATCCAGATGCTGCAGCTGCCGGACTGGCCCGCGCGCGTTGATCACGTCCGCCGCCGGCTGGACGGCATGAACCTGACAACCACGACCATCGCCACCAATGGCGGCCCGGCGAAGGCCTATTGGCGGCGCAGCATGCCGGCCGAACTGCGCATGCAGATCGCCCGGGTCCTGTCAGCCCAGATCGATATGGCGCTGCCCGCCAGCCCCAGCGTGGCGCAGGACATCCTGACACGGTCGCAACAGCAGCTGCTGGCGGCGTCTCCGCGCCGCGCGACGCGCGCCGATGCCAGGGCCGCGGTGCTGCAAGCGATGGCCGGCTGGGGTGAAACCGTGGGTCGCCACGGCCGCAGGCGCGCCGAGAGCTTCGCCGCCGCCTGGAATGCGGGCGATGTCGCGGCCCCCGAATGGGTCCGCACAGAACTGCCCCGACTGGCCGCTGCGAGCTTGATGCGCTGGCAGAACGCGGCCGCGACGGCCGGGACTATCGCGCTGGCGGGCGCTTATCGCGCCAAGGTGGCAACCATCGACGCGGACGCGGTGCTGCTGACAACCGCGGAAGGCTTCATCCACCAGCATCCGCATGGCAGCGGCGCGCATCTGATCAAGACGCTGCGCGCGCTGCACCCGGACCGAACCCTTCCGTCATATCGTGCCGCCTGCAGGTGGCTGAGCGCGTGGCGCCAGCGGCATGCCCGGCTGCATCAACATCTGCTGTCGCCTGATGCCCACCGCAGCCGCTTCCGGCCGAGCTTCGGCAGCGCGATCGCGGGCATCACGCTGCCCAACCAACTGTGGGAAATGGACAGCACGCCGGGTGATGTGTTGCTCGACGGCAAGCGCCATGCGGTGATCGGCGTCATCGACGTCGCGACGCGCCGGATGCTGCTGCAGGTGGCGCCGACATCCTCGGGCGCCGGCGTCGGGCTGCTGCTGCGCCGGGCGATCCTGGAATGGGGCGTGCCGGAGACGGTACGCACCGACAATGGCGCGGACTATGTCAGCCGCTTCGTGGTGCGGGTGCTGACTGACCTGGGCATCCAGCACGACATCACGCCGCCCTTCACGCCTGAGGCCAAGCCCTTCATTGAGCGCGGGCTGGGCACCTTCAGCCATGGCCTGGTGGAGCTGCTGCCCGGTTATTCCGGGCACAATGTGGCCGAGGCGCAAGCGCTGCGCGCGCGCCGCGCTTTCGCCGACCGGCTGATGCAGCGCGGCGGTGTTGCTGATGCTGGCATGACGGCCGAGGCATTCCAGCACTTCTGCGATCGCTGGTGCCGCGACATGCACGCCAACACCCCGCATGCCGGCCTGGATGGCGCGACCCCCGCGCAGCGCGCCCTGGCGTCCACCACAGCGCCCCGCCGCATCACCGATGCGCGCGCGCTGGATGTCCTGCTGGCGCCGATGGCGGGCCAGCGGCATGTGACCAAGAAGGGCTTGCGGATCGATGGCGGCCTGTACATCGCGGCGGAGCTGGCGCTGCACATCGGCGCACAGGTCGAGGTGCGGCACGATCCGGCCGACCTGGGCCGGGTCTATGTCTACGACATGGACGGCGCATTCGTGTGCGTCGCCGAGGATCCCGAGCGCACCGGGCTTGACCGTGAGGCTGTAGCGGCGGCCGCAAAGGCCAAGGCGCGCGAGGACATCATGCAGAGCCGCGCGCGGCTTCGCGAGGCCGCGAAGGCCATCCCCACCGGCACCCGCCTGGCCGAGGCGATCATAGATGCCACGGCCGCGCAGGCGGCCACCATCCTGCCCTTCCCGAAGGCCGCGGTGCCGCACAGCACCGATGCGCTGGAGCAGCATGGCCGCGCGGCCCGCGCCGATGATGCGAAGCCGGCCCCCGCACGCTCGGAAGAGGACGCGGCGCGGCAGCGCTGGCTTGCCGAGCTGGCGGCGCGGCGTGCGGCCGAGGCGACCACCGGCAGCGCGCGC
>DBAW01000045.1:6390-9971 GCA_002291855.1 Sphingomonas sp. UBA1000 | reverse complement strand
TGGCGCTGCGCGCACCCGCCGAAACGCCGGCGACGAGGAAGCTGAGCTTGGCCGTGAACGCGCCCTTGCCGAGCAGACGCACGCCGTCCTTACCGCCGCGCGCGAGGCCCGCAGCCTTCAGCGCCGCATGGTCGATGGTGGTCCCGGCGGCGAGCTTGCCGGCGTCGACCGCCTTCTGCACCGCGCCCAGATTCACCTCGGCATAGTCCTTGGCGAAGATGTTGTTGAAGCCGCGCTTCGGCAGCCGCATGTGGAGCGGCATCTGGCCGCCCTCGAAGCCGTTGATCGAGACGCCTTCGCGGCTCTTCTGACCCTTCTGGCCACGGCCACCGGTCTTGCCCTTGCCCGAGCCGATGCCCCGGCCGACGCGCATGCGGCCCTTGCGGGCGCCGTCATTGTCGCGGATTTCGTTGAGTTTCATGTCCTGCACTCGCTTTCGCTGTTGTCGCGCATGGTTGTCGCGGATGGATGAAGCGCCGCGTCAGAGCGGTTGCCGATCCGATCGGACCGGCGGCTCCAGCCTTTAACCTGCCGCATTTTCCGAGTCGCCGGGTGTCTCCACCCGGCTTGAAAATGCTCTAAAAACTGGCGGCATGCGGCGTCAACGACCCCGCATGCCTCCGGCGATCAGTCGACGATCGCCACCAGATGCTGCACCTTGCGGATCATGCCGCGCACTTCGGGCGAATCCTGAAGTTCCGACACCCGGTGCATCTTGTTCAGCCCCAGGCCGATCAGCGTCGCGCGCTGGTCCTGGGTGCGGCGGATCGGCGATCCGATCTGCTTGACTTTGATGGTGGCCATCGCTGGTTACTCCGTGATCGCGGCCGCATCCGCCTCGGCGGTCTGCGAACCGCCGCGGCCGAGCAGGTCGGCAATCTTCTTGCCCCGGCGCTGCGCGACCGACTTGGGCGAGGTCTGCTCGCCCAACGCCTCGAACGTCGCCCGGATCATGTTATAGGGGTTGGACGTGCCGACGGACTTGGTGACGACGTCCGCCACGCCCAGGCTTTCGAACACGGCGCGCATCGGACCGCCGGCGATGATGCCGGTCCCCTGCGGGGCGGAGCGCAGCGTCACCCGGCCGGCGCCGAAATGGCCCGCACCGTCATGATGCAGCGTGCGGCCTTCGCGCAGCGGCACACGGATCATCTTCTTCTTGGCCGACGCGGTTGCCTTGGAGATCGCCTCCGGCACTTCGCGCGCCTTGCCATGGCCGAAGCCGACCCGGCCCTTGCCGTCACCGACGACGACCAGCGCCGCAAAGCCGAAGCGCTTACCGCCCTTCACGGTCTTCGAGACACGGTTGATGTGGACGAGCTTTTCGATCAGCTCTTCGCCGGCTTCCTCGCCGCGCGCGCCACGATCGTCGCGGCGGCCGCGATTGCCGTCACGGCCACGGCCGCCACGGTCGCCACCGCCCCGGCCCCGGCCGCCACGGCCACGCCGCTCGCCGCCTTCCGGCTGACCAGCTTCTGCGCCGGCCTGGATTTCGGTTTCGTCAGCCATTTAGAACTCCAATCCGCCTTCGCGGGCGGCATCAGCGAGCGCCTTGACGCGCCCGTGGAACAGGAAACCACCGCGGTCGAACACGACCTTGGTGACGCCGGCGGCAGTGGCCCGCTCCGCGATCCGCTTGCCGATCGCCACCGCCGCATCGACGGTCGCGCCGGTGGTGCCGCGCAGGTCCTTGTCGAGCGTCGAGGCAGCGGCGACGGTGCGGCCGGCCTCGTCGTCGATCACCTGGGCATAGATATGCCGGCCCGACCGATGGATCGACAGGCGCGGACGCGAACCGCCCTTGGCGCGGAGCGCCGTGCGGACGCGCTGGCGGCGCTTTTCGAAAAGAGAGAGCTTGGCCATTACTTCTTCTTCCCTTCCTTGCGGAAGATGAACTCGCCGCGATACTTGATGCCCTTGCCCTTATACGGCTCAGGCTTGCGCCAGCGGCGGATCTCGGCGGCAACCTGGCCGACCTGCTGCTTGTCGATCCCGGTGATGGTGATCGTCGTCTGGTCGGGCGTCGCGATGGTGATGCCTTCCGGCACCGCATAGTCGACATCGTGGCTGTAGCCGAGCTGCAGCTTCAGATTCTTGCCCTGCGCATTGGCGCGGTAGCCGACGCCGGTGATTTCGAGGGTCTTGGTGAAGCCCTCGGTCACGCCGGTGATCAGATTCTGCACCATCGTGCGCTGCATGCCCCAGAACGAGCGGGCCTGCTTGCTGTCATTGGCGGGCTGGACGGAGATCTGACCATCCTGCACCTCGTACGAGATGAGGTCAGCCAGCTTCATGGTGAGCGTGCCCTTCGGACCCTTCACCGACAGTTCGCCGCCCGCGATGGAGGCGGTGACGCCGGCCGGAATGGCCACGGGCTTTTTCCCGATGCGGCTCATGATCAGAAGACCTCCGCAAGAACCTCGCCGCCGACATTCTGTTCGCGCGCTTCCGCGTCGGACAGAACGCCCTTGGGCGTCGAGACGATGGTGATGCCGAGGCCGTTGCGCACGCGCGGCAGCTCCTTGCTGCCCGAATAGACGCGGCGGCCGGGCTTGGACACGCGGGCGACATACTTGATCGCCGGCTGGCCCTCGAAATACTTCAGTTCGATGCGCAGGCCGCTGTGGCCGCCAACGACTTCTTCGCGATAGCCGCGGATATAGCCTTCGCGCTGAAGTACATCGAGCACACGGGCGCGAAGCTTCGACGCGGGCGAGGTCACGCTGTCCTTGCGCGCCTGCTGGCCGTTGCGGATGCGGGTGAGCAGATCACCCAGGGGATCGGTCAATGCCATGACGTTTGTCCTTACCAGCTCGACTTGGTGACGCCGGGGATCAGGCCCTTGTTGGCCAGTTCACGGAACATCACGCGCGCCAGGCGGAACTTCCGGTAATAGGCGCGCGGCCGGCCGGTCACTTCGCAACGGTTGCGGATACGGGTGGGGTTCGCATTGCGGGGAAGCTCGGCCATCTTCAGCCGCGCGATCAGCCGCTCGGTCTCATCGCGCGACGTGTCGTTCGCGATCGCCTTCAGCTTCGCATATTTGCCCGCATACTGCTTGACGAGCTTCCTGCGACGCTCGTTCTTGTTCACGGAACTCAGTTTCGCCATGACTTAAGTTCTCTTTCCTGTCGGCCTCAAGCGGCCTGCTTCTGCTCGGCCGCGTTGTCGCGCGGGAAGGGGAAACCGAAAAGACGCAGCAGCTCGCGCGCTTCATCATCGGTCTTCGCGGTGGTGGTGACGATTACGTCCATGCCCCGCACCTTGTCGATGCGGTCATAGCTGATCTCCGGGAACACAAGCTGTTCCTTCAGGCCCATGGCATAGTTGCCACGGCCGTCGAACGAATTGGCATTCAGGCCCCGGAAATCGCGGACGCGCGGCAGCGCGATCGTGATCAGGCGGTCGAGAAACTCGTACATGCGTTCGCGGCGCAGGGTGACCTTGCAGCCGATCGGCATGCCTTCACGCAGCTTGAACTGCGCGATCGACTTCTTCGCCTTGGTGATGACAGGCTTCTGGCCGGCGATCGCTTCCATTTCGGCAGCGGCCGCTTCGACCTTCTTCTTGTCCTGGGTCGC
>DBAW01000045.1:0-6049 GCA_002291855.1 Sphingomonas sp. UBA1000 | reverse complement strand
TCGCCGACGCCCATGTTGAGCACGATCTTGTCGATCTTCGGCACTTCGAGCGGATTCTTGTAGCCGAACTTCTCGGTCATCGCCTTGACGATGGTCTCGTTGTACAGCTTGCGCATCCGCGGGGTGTAGGTGTCAGCCATTGATGACCTCCCCGGACTTGACGGCCACGCGGACCTTCTTGCCATCGCGCGTTTCGAAACGGACGCGGGTCGCCTTGCCGCTCTTCGGGTCGACCAGCGCGACCTTCGAGGCATGCATCGGCGCTTCCGCGCGCTCCAGGCCACCCTGCGGGTTGACCTGGCTCGGCTTCTTGTGGCGCACGGCGACATTCACGCCGGCGACAACGACCTTGCCTTCCTTCGGCAGGGCGCGGGTGACTTCGCCGGTCTTGCCCTTGTCCTTGCCGGACAGGACGACGACCGTGTCACCCTTTTTGATCTTGGCCATAGCCATGGTTACAGCACCTCCGGCGCCAGGCTGATGATCTTCATGTGCTTCTTGCCGCGCAGTTCGCGCACGACCGGACCGAAGATACGGGTCCCGATCGGCTCCTCGTTCTTGTTCACAAGCACAGCGGCGTTCGAATCGAACCGGATGGTCGAGCCGTCGGCACGGTGAATGTCCTTGGCCGTGCGCACGATGACCGCGCGGTGCACGTCGCCCTTCTTCACCTTGCCGCGCGGGGCCGCTTCCTTGACCGAGACGACGATGATGTCGCCGACGGTCGCGGTGCGGCGCTTGGACCCGCCCAGCACCTTGATGCACTGGACGCGCTTCGCGCCCGAGTTATCCGCCACGTCCAGGTTGGACTGCATCTGGATCATGTGCTGTCCTCCTTAGCCTTCGGCCGTCGCCGCGGGCGGCGTCGAGCGGGTGGCGACGCGTTCGATCACGCGCCAGGTCTTGAGCTTGGAGATCGGCGCGGTCTCTTCGATGCGCACGGTCTCGCCCTCGCGATACTCATTGCCCTCGTCATGGGCATGATACTTCTTCGAACGGCGGATGATCTTGCCGTAGAGCGGGTGCTTCACCTTGCGCTCCACACGGACGACCACCGTTTTGTCGGTCTTGTCGGAGACGATCGTCCCCGTCAGCACGCGCTTCGGCATGTTTCCGTATCCTTACTTCGCAGCCGAGCGCGTGCGCTCGGACTGCAGCGTCTTGATGCGCGCGATGGTGCGGCGCACTTCGCGGACCCGCGACGGCTTTTCCAGCTGGCTGGTCGCCGCCTGGAAGCGCAGGTTGAACGCCTCGCGCTTCAGCTGGCCGAGCTGTTCGGCAAGCTGATCATCGGTCATCGGCTTCAGGTCGCTCGTCTTCACTTCGCGGCTCCCAGGTGAGAGGTGTCGCCCAGACGCGCGACGACCTTCGTCTTGATCGGCAGCTTCATCGCCGCGCGGCTGAACGCGGTCGCGGCGACATCGCCCGGCACGCCGTCCAGTTCGAACAGGATGCGGCCCGGCTTCACCCGCGCGACCCAGAACTCCGGCGAACCCTTGCCCGAGCCCATGCGGACTTCGGCGGGCTTGGACGAGACCGGCACATCCGGGAAGATGCGGATCCACAGCCGGCCCTGGCGCTTGATGTGGCGCGTGATCGCGCGGCGCGCGGCTTCGATCTGGCGGGCGGTGATCCGCTCCGGCTCCATGGCCTTCAGGCCATAGGCGCCGAAGTTGAGCTGGGTGCCGCCGGGCGCATCGCCATGGATGCGGCCCTTGAAAGCCTTGCGGAACTTGGTGCGTTTCGGTTGCAGCATGATTTTCTATCCTGCCCTTAGCGCGCCGGACGCACGCCGGAGGTCTGTGCCTCCATCATCAGACGGTCCTGCGCGGTCGGATCATGGCCGAGGATCTCGCCCTTGAAGATCCAGACCTTGACCCCGCACACGCCATAAGCGGTGTGGGCCTGGGCCTCGGCATAATCGACATTGGCGCGCAGCGTGTGCAGCGGCACCCGGCCTTCGCGATACCATTCGGTGCGCGCGATTTCCGCGCCGCCCAGACGGCCGGCGCAAGTGATCCGGATGCCTTCGGCGCCCAGACGGAGCGCCGACTGCACGGCGCGCTTCATCGCACGGCGGAACGCCACGCGGCGCTCCAGCTGGTCGGCGACCGACTGCGCGACAAGCTTCGAGTCGATCTCGGGCTTGCGGATCTCGACGATGTTCAGCGACACGTCGCTCGCCGTCATCGCGCCGAGCTTCTTGCGCAGCTTCTCGATGTCGGCACCCTTCTTGCCGATGATCACGCCGGGGCGCGCCGCATAGATCGAGATGCGGCACAGCTTGGCCGGACGCTCGATCACCACCTTGGAGATCGCCGCCTGCGGCAGCGTCTTCAGGATGTACTTGCGGATCTCGAGGTCCTCGAGAAGCAGCCGGCCATAATCGGCGCCTTCGGCGAACCAGCGGCTGTCCCAGGTCCGGTTGATCTGGAGGCGCAGCCCGATCGGATTGCTCTTCTGACCCATTATGCTTCTTCCTGCTCGCGCACGACGATGCGAAGGCGGCTGAACGGCTTGACGATCCGGGTCGAACGGCCGCGCGCACGGGTCGCGAACCGCTTCATCGAGATCGACTTGCCGACCGACGCTTCCTGGACGACCAGCGCATCGACATCGAGATTGTGGTTGTTCTCGGCATTGGCGATCGCCGACGCGAGGACCTTGCGAACCTCGACCGCCATCGCCTTGGGCGAGAACTGGAGGATGCTCATCGCCTCCCCCGCCTTCTTGCCGCGGATCAGACCGGCGACAAGGTTGAGCTTCTGCGCGCTGCCGCGGATGGTGGTGCCAACCGCCAGCGCTTCCTTGTCGCCCACGCGACGCGGAGCTGCCTGCTTGCCCATTAGCGCTTGCCCTTCTTGTCAGCGGCATGGCCGGGGAAGAAGCGGGTCGGCGCGAACTCGCCGAGCTTCATGCCCACCATTTCCTCGTTCACCAGCACCGGCACGAACTTGCGGCCGTTATAGACGTTGAACGTCAGGCCGACGAACTGCGGCAGGATGGTCGACCGGCGCGACCAGGTCTTGATCGGCGCGCGCGCACCGGAGTCCTGGGCCGCCTCGGCCTTTTTCAGAAGGCTCAGTTCGACGAACGGGCCTTTCCAGACGGAACGGGCCATGGCTTAACCCTTCTTCTTCGCGTGACGCGACCGGATGATGAACTTGTCGGTCGCCTTGTTGTGACGGGTGCGCGCACCCTTGGTCGGCTTGCCCCACGGGGTGACCGGATGACGGCCGCCCGAGGTCCGGCCTTCACCACCGCCGTGCGGATGGTCGACCGGGTTCTTGGCGACGCCGCGGGTCAGCGGGCGCTTGCCGAGCCAGCGGTTGCGGCCGGCCTTGGCAAGATACTGGTTGGCGTTATCGGGGTTCGACACCGCACCGACGGTCGCCATGCACTCGCCACGGATGTAGCGCTGCTCGCCCGAGTTCAGGCGGACAATCACCATGCCGCGATCACGGCCGACGACCTGCACATAGGTGCCCGCCGAGCGCGCGATCTGACCACCCTTGCCGGGCTTCATCTCGACATTGTGGACGATGGTGCCAACCGGAACCTGGCCGATTTCCATCGCATTGCCCGGCTTCACGTCGGTCTTCTTGCCCGCGACGATCACGTCGCCGGCCTGAAGCCGCTGCGGCGCGATGACATAGGCGAGTTCGCCGTCCTCGTACTTGACGAGGGCGATGAAGGCCGTGCGGTTGGGATCATATTCGATCCGCTCGACGGTCGCCGGCATGTCCCACTTGCGACGCTTGAAGTCGATGAAGCGGTAACGCTGCTTGTGGCCGCCGCCGATCCCGCGGCTGGTCACATGACCCTTGTTGTTGCGGCCACCGGTCTTGCGCTTGCCTTCGGTCAGCGCCTTGACCGGCTTGCCCTTGTACAGGCTCGACCGGTCGACCAGGATCAGGCCACGACGCGCCGGGCTGGTCGGATTATAATGCTTGAGCGCCATTGCCTCAGATCCCCGTCGTCACGTCGATCGAGTCGCCGTCCTTCAGCGTCACGATCGCCTTCTTCACATCCGAGCGCGTATAGGGCTTGCCCTTCCAGCGCTTGGTCTTGCCCTTCTGGGTGAGCGTGTTGACGCCGGTCACGGTCACGCCGAACAGGGCCTCGACCGCCGCCTTGATCTGCGGCTTGGTCGCATCCTGGGCAACCTTGAACACGACGGCGTTATGCTCGGAGAGCAAGGTCGCCTTTTCGGTGATGTGCGGCGCGACCACCACGTCATAGTGACGGATGTCGGCCGCCACTGCCTGCTTCTTAGCCATTGAACCGGGCCTCCAGCTTTTCGACGGCCGCGCGGGTCAGGACCAGCGTCTCGGCGCGAAGGATGTCGTACACATTGGCGCCGATCGCCGGCAGCACGTCGATCGTGTGCAGGTTGCGGGCCGCCAGCGCGAAGCTGGTGTCGACCTGATCGCCGTCGATCACGAGCGCGGTCTTGCCGAAGCCGAGCTTGGCGAGATTGCCGATCAGCGCGCGGGTCTTGCCGCCATCGACCGTCAGGTTGTCCATGACGATCAGCTGGCCGGCCTTCGCCTTGGACGACAGCGCCATCTTGAGGCCGAGCACGCGGACCTTCTTGTTCAGCGACGGGTTGAAGTCGCGGACACGCGGGCCGTGCGCCTTACCACCGCCGATGAACACCGGGGCGCGGCGATCGCCGTGACGGGCGGTGCCGCCGCCCTTCTGGCGACCGAACTTCTTGCCGGTGCGGGCGACGTCCGACCGCTCACGCGCGGCGCGGGCGGTGCCGCGACGCTTTTCGAGCTGCCAGGTGACGACGCGGTGCAGGATATCGGCGCGCGGCTCCAGGCCGAAGATCTCGTCGTTGAGATCGATCTCGCCTTTGCCCTGGGCGTCGAGGGTCTGAACTTGGACCTTCATCGCTTAGCCTTCCTGGGTCTCGCTGGCCTCGACAGCCGCCTCGGCGGGCGTGTCGGCAGGCGCATCATTGTTGTTCTGGGCGACCTTGAGGCCGGCCGGATACGGCGCTTCGGCCGGGCGCGACACCTTGACCGCATCCTTGACGGTCAGCCACGCGCCCTTGTGGCCCGGGACCGAACCCTTGAGGAAGATCAGCCCGCGCTCGGCGTCGGTCAGCACGACTTCCAGATTCTGCTGGGTGCGCTGACGGTCGCCCATGTGGCCGGCCATCTTCTTGTTCTTGAAAACGCGGCCCGGATCCTGACGGTTACCGGTCGAGCCGTGCGAGCGGTGCGACACCGACACGCCGTGCGTCGCGCGCAGACCGCCGAAGCCCCAGCGCTTCATCGCGCCGGCAAAGCCCTTACCCTGGGTGTGGCCCGACACGTCGACCAGCTGACCGGGGACGAAATGATCGGCGGAGATTTCCGCGCCGACATCGAGGAGCGCATCCTCGGCGACCCGGAACTCGACCAGCTGCGCCTTGGGCTCGACTTCGGCCTTGCCGAAATGGCCCCGCTGCGGCTTGGCGACATTCTTCGCCTTGGCCGTGCCCGCGCCGAGCTGGACAGCGACATAGCCGTCGCGATCGGCCTCACGGCGCGCAACGACCTGCAGATTGTCGAGCTGGAGCACGGTGACCGGAACGTGCCGGCCGTCTTCCTTGAACAAGCGGGTCATGCCCACTTTCTTCGCGATCACGCCTGTGCGCATGATCAGATCCCTTCCTGCATAGGCTCCAGGGCGGCGTCCAGCCGGACCGGGAGCGTGCCAACGAAAAAGGCTCCGGAACCTCCGGAGCCAGCCCAAAAGATCAATCGCCCCCGCCCGGGCCGGTATCCGCATTGCTGCGAATGGCGGGGACGCAGGCCATGCAGCCTTGCGGCCACATGCGGTATCCCTGAGTTCGCTATGGGTGCGTCGGTCAGCGCCGCCGCCCGGCCTCGCTTCGGGCCGGACCCCGGATCAGCCGCTTGCGGCCAGCCGGGGCAACCTGGAGACGGACGAGACGCCCGCCTCCGAATCTGAAGCGCCGCCTTTACGCGAGTTTGATCTCGACATCAACACCCGCGGCGAGGTCGAGCTTCATCAGCGCATCGACCGTCTGCGG
>DBAW01000013.1:2617-4348 GCA_002291855.1 Sphingomonas sp. UBA1000 | reverse complement strand
ACGAGCAATTCGCCCGTGCCGGCCGGCGGTTCACCCTGGCGGCGATCCCGCGCCGGCCGCGCAAGCTCAACGGCTTCCGGCTCGAACGCGGGCGGCTGGCGCTGCCCGATGACGGGTTCTTTGCCGGGGATCCGGTGCGGCTGATCGAATTGTTCGCGCTCGCCGACCGGCACGGGCTGGAAATCCATCCCCAGGCGATGCGGGCCGCGCGCCGCGATGCGCGGCTGATCGACGGGCGCGTGCGCGCCGATCCGCGCGCCAATGCGCTGTTCCTCGACGTGCTGACCAGCCCGCGCGATCCCGAAACCGTGCTGCGCTGGATGAACGAGGCGGAGGTGTTCGGCCGCTTCGTGCCCGATTTCGGCCGCGTCGTCGCGCAGATGCAGTTCGACATGTATCATCACTATACGGTCGACGAGCATTCGATCCGCGCGATCGGCCTGCTGGCGCGGATCGAGGCCGGGCAGCTAAAGGCCGATCATCCGATCGCCAGCCAGATCATCCACCAGATCGTGTCGCGCCGCGTGCTCTATGTCGCGGTGCTGCTGCACGACATTGCCAAGGGCCGGGGCGGCGATCACAGCGTGCTGGGGGCCGATGTCGCGATGCGGCTGTGCCCGCGCCTCGGCCTCAGCCCGGCGGAAACCGAAATGGTCGCCTGGCTGGTGCGGCATCACCTGCTGATGTCGGCGACGGCGTTCAAGCGCGACCTCGCCGATTTCAAGACCATCCTCGATTTCGCCGAAACCGTGCAGAGCCCGGAGCGGCTGCGGCTGCTGATGCTGCTGACCATCGTCGATATCCGCGCGGTCGGCCCCGGGGTGTGGAATGGCTGGAAGCGCCAGCTGCTCGCCGATCTGTTCGAAGCGGCCGAGGAGGTGCTGCGCCTCGGCCACAAACAGACCGGGCGGCGCGAGCGCATCGCCGCCAAACAGGAAGAGCTGAAGGAGCGGCTCGGCTGGAGCGCGCAGGCCTTTGCCGCCTTTGCCGACCGGCTGCCCGAGCCTTACTGGATCGCCGAGCCGGCCGATATTCTGGAACGCAATGCCCGCCATGTCGCGGATGCCGGCGACAGCACGCTGTCGATTGCCGCCCAGGTCTATCCCGAACGCGGGGCGACGCTCGTTACCGTCTATGCCGCCGACCATCCGGGGCTGTTCTACCGGATCGCGGGGGCTATCCATCTGGCGGGCGCCAGCATCATCGATGCGCGCATCCACACGACGCGCGACGGCATGGCGCTCGACAATTTCCTTGTTCAGGATCCGTTCGGGCGACCGTTTGACGAGGATGACCGGCTGGCGCGGCTGCGCGCGGCGATCGAGGATGCGCTCGCCAACCGCAACCGGCTGGCCGATCGGCTGGCGGCCAAGCCGCTGCCGCGCCCGCGCGCGGACGCCTTCCGCATCGAACCGGTGGTGCTGATCGACAACAAGGCGTCGAACCGCTTCACCGTGATCGAGGTCAATGCCCGCGACCGCCCGGCGCTGCTCAACGCGCTTGCCTATGCGCTGTTCCAGTCCAAGGTGACGATCCATTCGGCGCACATCGCCACCTATGGCGAGCGCGCGGTCGACACTTTCTATCTGACCGACCTGATCGGCGACAAGATCACCACCCCCGCGCGCCTCAAGACGCTCGAGAAGCGGCTGCTCGATGCGGCCGAGGGTGTGGTCGACAAGGTCGCGGCCTGACCGAACCACAAAAAAGGGGGAGCGGCACATATGTGCC
>DBAW01000013.1:0-2290 GCA_002291855.1 Sphingomonas sp. UBA1000 | reverse complement strand
GAGCGGCACATATGTGCCGCTCCCCCCTCATTCACGCCCGTTGCGGGCAGCCGGATCAGAAGCGGCTGCGCAGCGTCAGACCATAGGTGCGCGGTTCGCCGAGGAACGCCGAGAAGATCTGCGTGCCGCCGGGAAACTGGGCCGCCGGGAAGGCGGTCAGGTTGGTGCCGCCCGCCTGGAAGGGCGAGTTGAACGCCACCTGGGTGAAGCGGGTGTTGAACAGGTTCTGCGCCCACAGTTCGAGCGACCAGCGCTCGTCCTTGCCGCGCAGGCCGATACGGGCATTCACCACCGTGAAGCCGTCCTGTTCCTTTTGCGGGAACAGGTCGGAGCCGGTGTTGAAGTCGTTCTGCGTGCGCGCGTCGAAATAGACGAGACCCGACATGCCGTTGCTGCCGATCGGCGGCGTCCAGCTGAACGAGGCCGTCGCCACCGACTGCGGTGCCAGCGACAGCTGCTGGCCCGGCAGCAGGCGGAGCGCCGGATCGAGCGGTGCGCCATCGTCGGTGCCGACCAGGTTCGATTCGAACTTGGTGTCAGCATAGGTGTAGCCAAGGCTGATCGACAGATAGCGGGTCGGCCGCAGCGAGGCTTCGAGTTCGACACCCTGGCTGAGCACGCCCGGGACGATGTTGTTGGCCCCGCACTGGCCGGTGGTTGCGCTCGTGTCGCGGTCCCCGCCGCCCAGATCGCTGCCGCAGCCATTGATGTTCTGGACGATGAAGAACGCGCCGTTGAAGGTGTTGAGCTGGAAGTTCTGGAATTCCTGCCGGAAGATCGCCGCGTTGAGCGAGAAGGTCCGCGTGGAATATTTCAGGCCCAGTTCGAACGCGTCGTTGATTTCCTGGTCGAACTGGAGGTTGCGAACCAGCGCCTGCGCACCGCCCAGGCTGGCAAAGGTCGCAACCGGCGCCTTCAGCCCCGAACGGTCGAGGTTGAAGCCACCCGCCTTATAGCCGCGCGAATAGCTGCCATAGACCAGCAGATCGTCGGTCGGCTTCCACGACAGCACGCCGGTGCCGGTGAACTCGCTTTCGTTACGACGATCATTGATCGTCACCCCGTTGAGCTCGGCGGTCGAGTTGCCCTGGCAGCTGAGGCCGAGGATCCCACTTGCCACACTGGCGAGCGGCGTCGCCAGCAGCCCGCTGAGCAGCGCCTGGTTCTGCGTGCAGACGGTGTTGTCGTTGCCGAAGCTGGCGTTCAGCCGCTTGCGCTCATTGGTGTAGCGCAGGCCGATCGTCAGATCGAGGTTGCTGGTGATGTGGAAGATATTGTGGGTGAACAGCGCCCAGTTGCGGCTGTTCTGGAAATAACGGTCGCGGATGGTGCCGCGGTCGTTGAGCGTGTCGAGCCGGTCGAGCCCGGCCACCGCCAGCGCGCCGCCGGCCCCGAGCGGGGTCAGCCCGGCATTGAGCGCCGCCCGGCCGGTCGGCGACAGACAGCCGGTGTTGCCCGGCGAGAAGAAGGGCGACAGCGCTGCGTTGACGAAGCGGCAGCTGGCGAAGCGGCCATATTGCGCGCCGAAGCGCAGATTGTCGGTCAGCGTCAGATCTTCATCCGAGAAGAAGCCGCCGACGAGCCAGTCGAGCTTGTCGTCGAACGCCGAGCCGTTGAGGCGCAGTTCCTGGGTGAAGGTCCTGAACTCGCGCTGCTGGGCGCTGTTGCCCGGGGCGCGGTAGAGGATGTCGACAAAGCCGTAATCGACATCGCCGGCCTGATTGGTGCGGTAGCTGCGATAGGCGGTGATCGAGGTCAGCGTCGTGCTGCCCAGATTCCAGTTCACTTCGCCCGACAGGCCCCAGTCCTTGGTGATGCCGGCATAGGACCGGCCCGGGGTGATGGCGATGTCGCGCGAATAGGGGTTGCTGAACTGTGCCGTCGGCTGGCCGAGCGCGGTCAGCACCGGGATGATCGAGTTGGCGTTGCTGAGCAGCCCGCCGACCTGCGGCACGGTCGCCTGGTCGAGATAGACGGCGGCGCAGCATTCCTCGTTGCGGTCGGTATAGTCGCCGATCAGGCGGACGGTCAGGTCCTCGCTCGGTTCGAACAGCAGCTGGCCGCGCAGGAACAGGCGGTCGCGGTTGTTGAGGTCGCGTCCGCTGACCGTGTCGCGCAGAAAGCCGTCGCGCTTCGAATAGACGGCGTCGAGGCGGGCGGCGAGCGTGTCGGTCAGCCCGCCGGTGATCGCGCCGGCCAAGCGGTAATAATCATAATTGCCGTATTCGCCCTCGACATAGCCGCCCAGATCGAAGCTCGGCTTTTTCGAGATGACATGGATGAGACCGGC
>DBAW01000161.1:4228-5095 GCA_002291855.1 Sphingomonas sp. UBA1000 | reverse complement strand
GCCGCACCGCCAAGCAGCAACGCCTCGCGCGTGATGCCCAGCGCATGAGCGAGCAGCAGCTCGGCATCAAGCCGGGGGGTCGGCGACACCGCGGCCAGCTGCGCTGTCGCATCGCGCAGCGCGGCAGCGGCGGCATCGGCGCCGGAGGGCAGGCCCGCCACCGGCTCAGCCGTCGAGATTGGCGAGCCGCGCCGCCTGATCCTCGGCGATCAGCGCATCGACCAGATCATCAAGCTGCCCTTCCAGAATCTCGGGCAGGCGGTGCAGCGTCAGGTTGATCCGGTGGTCGGTCACCCGGCCTTGCGGAAAGTTATAGGTGCGGATGCGTTCCGACCGGTCGCCCGAGCCGACCATCGAGCGGCGCGCCCCGGCGCGCTCATTCGCCAGCCGCTCGCGCTCCAGCTCGTACAGCCGGGTGCGCAGCACCTTCATCGCCTTGGCGCGGTTCTTGTGCTGCGAGCGTTCGTCCTGCTGGATGACGACCAGCCCGGTCGGCAAATGGGTGATGCGCACCGCCGAATCGGTGGTGTTGACATGCTGGCCGCCCGCGCCCGACGATCGGTAGATGTCGATCCTGAGATCCTTGTCGTCGATCTGCACATCGACATCCTCGGCCTCGGGCAGCACGGCGACGGTCGCGGCAGAGGTGTGGATGCGCCCGCCGCTCTCGGTCGCGGGCACGCGCTGCACGCGGTGGACGCCGCTTTCATATTTGAGCCGCGCGAACACGCCCTGCCCGGCGACGCTGGCGATCACTTCCTTATAGCCGCCGATATCCGACGGGCTGGCGGAAATGATCTCGACCCGCCAGCCGCGCTGATCGGCATAACGCTGATACATGCGCAGCAGATCGCCCGCGAACAGCGC
>DBAW01000161.1:0-3823 GCA_002291855.1 Sphingomonas sp. UBA1000 | reverse complement strand
GGCAGCAGCCGGATCGCCAGCGCGCGCTCCGCCTCGGGCAGGCGCGCGCGCAGCAGCGCCAGCTCGTCCCCCGCCAACTCGCGCATCTCCGCCTCGGCCGCCGGATCGTCGATCAGGGCGGCAAGCGTCGCCAGCTCGTCGCGCAGCTGCCGCACCGCCCCCGCCGCCTCGGCGACCGGTTCCAGCTCGGCATATTCCTTGGATGTCTGGACGAACCGCTCGGGCGGCAGGTCGCCGGTCGCCATCAGCGCCTGCAACTCATCCCGCCGCGCCTCGATCGCGGCGATCCGCTCGGCGGAAATGCGGGTCATGCGCCGCGCACTTGATCCGCAAGCGCGGTGATCGCCACGTCGGACTGGGCACCGGTCGCCAGATCCTTGAGCGCCACCATCCCGCGCGCCAGCTCTTCCTCGCCCAGGATCGCGGCAAAGCGCGCGCCCGAGGCCCCGGCCTTCTGCATCCGCCGCTTCATATTGCCGCGATAGGCCATGTCGGCGACCAGCCCTGCCCGGCGCAGCGCCGCGACAACACCGACCGCGGCTGCTTCCGCAGCCTCGCCCAGCGGCACCACCGCGACATCGATGCCCGGCACCGCCGGCGCGTCGATCAGCATCGCCAGCCGCTCGATCCCCGCCGCCCAGCCGACGGCCGGGGTTGCAGGGCCGCCCAGCGCCTCGATCAGCCCGTCATAGCGGCCGCCGCCCAACACCGTGCCCTGCGCGCCCAGCCGGTCGGTCACGAACTCGAACGCGGTGTGGCGGTAATAATCCAGCCCGCGCACCAGCCGGGCGTTGCGCGTCCAGGCGACGCCGGCGGCATCCAGCCCGCGCGTCACCGCCTCGAAAAACTGCCCGGCCTCGACCGACAGATAATCGTCGATCACCGGCGCGGCATCGGCAAGCGCGCGGTCGCGCGGGTCCTTGGAATCGAGGATGCGCAGCGGATTGCGGTCGAGCCGGTCGCGGCTGTCCTCCGACAGGGCATCGCGGTGCGCGTCGAAATGGGCGATCAGCGCGGCGCGCCAGGCATCGCGGCTGGCGGCATCGCCTAGCGTGTTGAGCTGAAGCGTCACCCCATCGGCCACGCCCAGCGCATGGAGCAGCTGATCGGCCATGGTCAGGATCTCGACATCGGCGGCCGGCTCGGCCGCGCCGATCACCTCGGCATCGATCTGGTGGAACTGGCGGAACCGCCCCTTTTGCGGCCGTTCGTAACGGAACAGCGGGCCATGGGTGACAAGCTTGAGCGGCGCATATTGCTGCCAGCCCTCGGTCAGATAGGCGCGGGCGATGCCGGCGGTGAACTCGGGCCTGAGCGTCAGCGAATCGCCGCCCCGGTCGAGAAAGCTGTACATTTCCTTGGACACGACATCGGTCGTCTCGCCCAGCGACCGGGCGAACACGGCGGTCGCCTCGAACACCGGCACCTCGACGCGCTGGAACGCGAACAGCCGCCGCACCGCCTCGAACGTGTCGACCACTTTCTGGAACCGGGCCTGGGTCTCGCCCAGCATGTCCTGCGTGCCCCGGATCGGCCGGGGCGTTTCGATTTTCGCCATGGGCCGCTCTCTAGTGCCTGATCGGCCGGGGTGGAAGCGCCATGCGCGCGCCGCATGGATGGCGCCGGGGGCGTTCGCGGGAATCGGAAACACGCCGCCGATCGGGGCTTTCCGGGGCAGGGCGAAGGGGTTAGCGATGGCGCATGACCAAGATGCTGACCGCCCTTCTGCTTGCCACTGCGCCGCTGTCCGCCGCCCTTGCGCTCCACACCCCGCTTGCCGGAGAGGCGGGCGCGCCGGGCAACAGCCAGCCCGCGGCCTTTGCCATGGACCAGCGGCTGCCGCAGCCGCGCGACATCGCCTATCCGGGCACGATCCGGCTGGAGGTCGACGCGACCGATACCGCGCGCGGCATTTTCCGCGTGCGCGAACGCATCCCCGTGGCAGCGCCCGGGCCGATGACCCTGCTGTTCCCCAAATGGCTGCAGGGCAATCACGCCCCGCGCGGCGAGATCGAGAAGCTGGCGGGGCTGACCATCCGGGCGCGCGGGCGCGAACTGGCGTGGCGGCGCGACCCGTTCGACGCCTATGCCTTTCATGTCGATGTGCCGAGCGGCGTCGAGGCGCTTGAGCTGAGCTTCGAATTTCTGTCCGCGACCGCGCCGGGTCAGGGGCGGATCGTCGTCACCCCCGACATGATGAACCTCCAGTTCAACTCGGTCTCGCTCTATCCGGCCGGCTATTATGCGCGCCGCATCCCCATCGAGGCGCGGGTGACCTATCCGGCCGGCTGGACGGCGGCATCGGGCCTGCCGGCGACGGTCGACGGGCAGGTCTATCGGTACGAACGCACCGATTACGAGACGCTGCTCGATTCGCCGGTGTTCGCCGGGCGGCATTTCCGCGTCGAGCAGCTGGCCCCCGATGTGCGGCTGAACATGGTCGCCGATTCGGCCGGCGATCTCGCCGCCGCCACGCCCGAACAGATCGACGCGCATCGCCGGCTGGTCGATCAGGCGGTCAAGCTGTTCGGCGCGCGCCATTATGACCGCTACGAGTTTCTGCTGGCGCTGACCGACCAGATGGGCGGGATCGGCCTTGAGCATCATCGCAGCTCGGAAAATGGCGTCGATCCCGATTATTTCCGCAAATGGAATGACGGGCCGGGCCGGCGCAACCTACTGCCGCACGAGTTCGCGCACAGCTGGAACGGCAAATATCGCCGCCCCAAGGGGCTGTGGGTGCCCGATCACAACACGCCGACGCGCAACGGCCTGCTCTGGGTCTATGAAGGCCAGACGCAGTTCTGGGGCTATGTACTGGGCGCGCGCTCGGGTCTGTACAGCAAGCAGGAGACGCTGGACGCATTCGCCGCCATCGCCGCCGGGCTGGACCAGCGCCCGGCGCGCAGCTGGCGACATCTGGAAGACACGACCTATGATCCGGTGATCTCCGCCCGGCGGCCCAAGGGCTGGACCAGCTGGCAGCGGTCCGAGGATTATTACAGCGAGGGGATGCTCGTCTGGCTGGAGGCCGATGCGCTGCTGCGCCGGCTGACCGGGGGCGCGCGCGGGATGGACGATTTCGCCCGCGCCTTTTTCGGCGGGCGCGACCGCGACTGGGGTGTCGTCACCTATGATCTGGACGATATCGTCCAGACGCTCGACCAGCTTGCGCCTTATGACTGGGCGGGTTTCCTGAAGGCGCGCCAGTTCGAACATGCCAAGGGCGCGCCGCTCGCCGGGCTGACCGAAAGCGGCTATCAGCTCGTCTACACCGACGAGCCGACCGCCTATTGGCGCGATGTCGAAAAGCGCAGCGGCACCGTGGATCTGAGCTTTTCGGGCGGGCTGACCGTCGACAAGGACAAGAAGATCACCGGGGTGGTGTGGGACAGCGCGGCGTTCAAGGCCGGGCTGACCGTGGGCACCGAGATCGTCGCGGTCGGCGACCGCCCCTATGCGCCCGAACTGCTCAAGGACGCGATCGCCGCCGCCGCGCGCGCGAAACTGCCCGTTCCGCTCACCATCCGCCGCTTTGGCCGGTTCGAACAGCTAAGCCTCGACTGGACGGGCGGGCTGCGCTACCCGCGCCTCGCGAAGACGGGCACCGCAGAGGGACCGCTCGACAGGCTGCTCGCCCCGCGGTGAGCCGATTGACAGCATAGCTCCGCCGCCCGCCGCGCCGATGCGCGCGGCGGGCGGCGGCGATGGAGACAGGGATGAACATCGAACTGATTCCGGTGGGCAAGGACCCGCCCCACAATCTCAACGTCGTGATCGAAGTGCCGGTGGGCGGCGAGCCGGTGAAATATGAATTCGACAA
>DBAW01000151.1 GCA_002291855.1 Sphingomonas sp. UBA1000 | reverse complement strand
TCGGCGCGCTCGACCGGCTGGCGGGCGCGCTGCCTGCCGACGCACCGGCACGCACGGTCGCCGCGCCGATTTCAGGATGCGTCATCGCGCAGCTTTTGGGCCAGACGTCATAGACCGGGTGCTCGACGACGTTGAGCGACGGCGATTCGGCATAGAGCCAGCCCGAAAACACCCGCCGCCACGCCGCATCGGTGCCGCGCACATCGAGCTGGACGAACGCGCCGGTCAGCTTCTGCACCTCCTGCGGGGCGGTGGTCTCGCAGGCGCGCAGGCGGACGATGACATCGCCGACGCGCACCGCCTGGCCGGGCCTGAGCGTCAGATCGCGGGCGATGCCGTTGCGCTTGTTGAGCAGGCCGAGCACGGCGACACGCTGCGCCATCGGCGTTTCGGCGCGGACATAGGCCGGGCCGGAACCGGCACGCGGCGATCCGCCGGCCGCGGCTTCGGTTGCATTATCGGGCGCATCCGCCGCGGGCGGGGCGGCGGTGGACACGGGATCGGCGGCCTGATTCTGCAGCGCGAGCGCCGCGCCGCCGGCTGCGACCGCCAGGCCGAGACCGGCCAGCGCGGCCCGCATCATGCCGCGTCCGGGCTCCACGCCTCATAATCGCCGGTCGACGCCGCACGGACGCCGCCCTGTTCGAGCGCGCCCGCCGGGCGATAGGCCGCCGCAGTGCCGGTCATGTTCGGCACCGCCGGCTTCTGCCAGGCGCGCGGCGCGGGCAGCGCCTCGGGCAGCAGATCGGTGGTGTGGTGCAGCCAGCCATGCCATTCGGGCGGCACCCGGCTGGCGTCGTTCGATCCGTTGAAGATCACCCAGCGGCGCTTCTGCCCGTCCTCGCCGGCCGTGCGGGCTTCGTAATAAACATTGCCCCAATCGTCGCTGCCGACGCGCACGCCGTTGCGGCGGGTGTAAAGCGCGGTGCCGATGGTGGCGCCGTTCCACCAGGTGAAGATCGATGCGAGCAGACCCATGGCGCCGCGTTTAGCGATGTCGGCCCGGTTGGGAAAGCCCGGTCGAACGCAAATGCGCAGCGGGCGGGTTCACCCCGCGCCCGCCGGCCGAACCCAGCCTCAGCGCGGCCAGCTCACCCGGTCGCCGGCATTGATGCCAAGCGCCGCCGCGCGCCCGCCCGCCAGTTCGAGCACGGCGGCGACATCCTCGCCCGATTCGACCGGGGCCAGCGAGTGCGGGATGGTGTTGGCGGCGATGCGCGCAATGGTGCCGTCCGCGCGGATGAAGATGATGTCGAGCGGGATCAGCGTGTTCTTCATCCAGAAGCTGGCCGGGCGCGGCGGATCGAACGGGAAGATCATCCCCGCATCCGGGGCCAGCGATTCGCGGAACATCAGCCCCTGCGCCTGTTCGGCGACAGTGCGCGCCACCTCGACCCGGAAGCTGTGCCGCCGTCCGGTGGCGTCGGTGATGTTGAGGGTGACGAGATCGAGGCCCGCCGCCGTCCGCGCCGGGGCCGATTCAGCAGGACGGGCATTGCACGCGGCGAGCGGGGCGAGCGCCAGCGCAAGGCAGGCGGCGGCAAACAGGCGCCACATCGGATCAGTCCGCCGGATCGACCTGGACGGCGAGCGGCCCTTTGCGCCCGTCGGCGATGCGCGCGATCAGGCGCTGGTCGGGCTGGATGTCGAGGATGCCGGCGCGGCGAAAGGTTTCCATGTGCACGAAGATATCGCCATCATCGCCGTCGCGCACCAGAAATCCGTAGCCCTTCAGCCGGTTGAACCATTTGACGCGCACCGGCTCGGGCGGACCGGCCTGTTCGGCGAGCGCGGCGGGGTCCACCCGCTCGCGCGGGCGGGCGAGCACGTCATGATCCGGCCCGATTGCGGTCGACAGATCGAAGGACAGGATCTGGCGCGCCTGCAGCCCGCGGTCGCGGTGCGCGGCGAGGCAATCGACCCGCGCGCCTTCGGGCAGGCTGCGCCGGCCATGGTCACGCAGGACCGAAAAATGCACCAGAATGTCGCCGCCGCCCTGTTCGCTGACGATGAAGCCAAAGCCGCGCGTGGCGTCGAACCATTTGACCGCGCCCGAATGGCGTTCGAGCGTCTGGCCGTCGGCTGCCGGATCGGTCTGGGCCACCCCGGCATGATCGGGGCTGGGCGCGGGCGAGGCGCTTTCGGACTTGCCGATCAGCGCGGCTTCCGCCGCCGCGACCGAGGCCGCACGCGATATGGTGCACGGCTCGCCATAGCCATTGCCCGGCCGTGCGGCAGCCGGCACGCGACCGGCGCCCCCGCCATCGGCAAGGCCGTCGACGCGGTTCTGTGCCCGCAAATGACCCGCGCCCCCCGGCGCCGGCCGATCGAGATCCACTTGCCCCCCCAAATCAGGTCCCCCCAACCAGGTTAGCATCATAGCACAGCTTTGTTGCGAAACTGAAACATAGTTTCCGCGCGCTTTACACTTTCTTGTGTCCAGTCGGCCGCCATCAGCCCCCGTCTTCGTCGGGCACCGTGCCGGGCGCGGCATCGAGGATGCGGGCGGCAAGACGCGGCGCATGGCCAGCGCGCAGCATCGCTGCCATCGCCCGGTCGCGGGTGCGGCGGCGGGCGACGGGGTCGGCCTCCGCTGCTGCGTCCGGCGCGAACGGGCCGATCCGGCGGCGACGGGCAAAGGCGAGCGCGGCGGCCCAGGCCGCATCGCGCGCGGCCTCTTCGGCGGGTGCGGCATCTTCAGCCGCGATCCCGGCCGCGCGCAGCGCCGCACCCACCCGGCGCACGCCATAGCCGCGCCGCGTCAGCCCGGCTGCCCGCTGTTCGGCAAAGCCGCGATCATCGACATAGCCGAGCGCCGCCAGCCGCGCGACCAGCGCCGCCGGATCGGGGGCCGCATCGCTGCGCCAGCCGCGTTCGCGCAGCTTGCGGTCGAGATAGGCGGCCAGCCGCGCCCGCGTGGTCGCGAAGCGTTCGACATAGCGCAGCGCCAGCCGTTCGAGCGCATCGGCGTCGAGCGGCGGCGGCGTGCGCGCGCGCCGATCAGTGTGCCCGCGGCCGGCACCGGCAAGCGGATCACCCTCCCCGTCCCCGCCATGGGGTTTGCCGCGCCACGATTGTGCCACACTCGCGTCCGATTTTGACCGCGCCCGGCCGCCATGCGGGCAGGCTGAAACTGAAACATGCTGCCTGACCTTGGCGTGTTTGCCATGGCAGGCAAGCGGGGAAACGGGATCCGGGCAGAAAAGCGCCCGGGCAAAAAGGGAATCAGGGCCGGGACTGTTGCTGTCCGCCCGGCAGGCGACCGGATGAACCGATCCCTCGAAACACAGGGTTGCACTGAACGTCTATGACCGAAATCGTCGTCACGCCGTCCGATGATGCGATGCCGCGCCGCTTTTCCGATTTCGCGACGCTGGGCGACGCGCTGGATTATGCGGCCAAGGGGCTGAAGGGCTTCAACTTCCACGATGCGCGCGGCACGCTGGTGCGCGCCTATGGCTATGCCGAGCTGCGCGACGACGCGCTTGCCCATGCCCGGCGGATGGTGGCGCGCGGCATCGGCCGGGGCGACCGGGTGGCGCTGATCGCCGAAACCGGGCCGGAGTTCGCATCGCTGTTCTTCGGGGCGGTCTATGCCGGGGCATGGCCGGTGCCGCTGCCGCTGCCGACCTCGTTCGGCGGGGCCTCCGCCTATGTCGACCAGCTCAAGGTCCAGCTCGACAGCTGCGACCCGCTGATGCTGATCTACCCGGCCGATCTTGCCGCCATGGCGGGCGAGGCGGCGCGGCATTCGGGCGTCGCCGGCATGTCGTGGCAGGATTTCGCGAACGAAGCCGCGCCCGATGCGCCGCTGCCCGCCGCCGATCCGGACGATATCGCCTATCTGCAATATTCCAGCGGCTCGACCCGGTTTCCGCACGGCGTTGCCGTCACCCACCGCGCGCTGCTCAACAATCTCGCCGCCCATTCGCACGGCATGCTGGTCCGCCCCGGCGACCGCTGCGTGTCCTGGCTGCCCTGGTATCATGACATGGGCCTTGTCGGCTGCATGCTGTCGCCGGTCGCCAATCAGGTGTCGGCCGATTATCTGAAGACCGAGGATTTCGCGCGGCGGCCGCTCGCCTGGCTCGACCTGATCTCGCGCAATCCCGGCACGACGCTCAGCTATTCGCCGACCTTCGGCTACGACATCTGCGCGCGGCGCGTGTCGAGCCAGATGCATGTCGCCGAACGGTTCGATCTGTCGCGCTGGCGTGTCGCGGGCAATGGCGCGGACATGATCCGCCCCGATGTCATGCAGTCCTTTGTCGAGGCGTTCGGCGATGCCGGGTTCAACGCCCGCGCCTTTCTGCCGAGCTATGGGCTGGCCGAGGCGACGCTGGCCGTCACCATCATGCCGCCGGGCGAAGGCATTGTCGTCGAAATGGTCGCCGAAAGCGAGCTGGCGGGCGGCACGCCCCCGGCAGCGGGTGCGACCGAACGGTTCCGCGCGGTCGTCAATTGCGGCAAGCCGGTGCGCGACATGGCGGTCGAGATCCGCAGCGAAGACGGCGCGGCCCTGCCCGAACGGGCGATCGGCAAGGTCTGGTGCCAGGGCGGATCGGTGATGACCGGCTATTTCCGCGATCCCGAGGCGACTGCCGCGTGCCTGGTCGATGGCTGGCTGGATACCGGCGACATGGGTTATATGTCGGGCGGCTATCTCTACATTGTCGGCCGCGCCAAGGACATGATCATCGTCAACGGCAAGAATCACTGGCCGCAGGACATTGAATGGGCGGTCGAGCAGCTGCCCGGCTTCAAGGCCGGCGACATCGCCGCCTTTGCGATCACCACCCCGGCGGGCGAGGAAGCCCCGGCGGTGCTCGTCCAGTGCCGCACCGCCGACCCCGCCGAGCGCGCGCGGCTGCGCGACGCCATCCGTGACCGTGTGCGGCAGGTGACAGGCATGAACTGCGTCGTCGAACTGGTGCCGCCGCGCACGCTGCCGCGCACCAGCTCGGGCAAGCTCAGCCGCACCAAGGCGCGCAACCTCTATCTGTCGGGGCAGATCCGGCCCTACGATCTGGCGGCGTAATCCGGCGTTTGTTTGTAGTGCGGCTTGCGCCGGGTTTGTCCGTTGCGCGCCTTTCGGCGCGGG
>DBAW01000037.1 GCA_002291855.1 Sphingomonas sp. UBA1000 | reverse complement strand
ATCGAGGTGCTGGAGGGGCTGGAGCCGGTGCGGCGGCGGCCGGGCATGTATGTCGGCGGCACCGACGAGCGCGCGATGCACCATCTGGCGGCCGAAGTGCTCGACAATGCGATGGACGAGGCGGTCGCCGGCCATGCGACGCGGATCGAGCTGGTGCTGGAGCCGGGCAACCGGCTGACCATCACCGACAATGGCCGCGGCATCCCGATCGATCCCCACCCAAAATATCCGGGCAAATCGGCGCTGGAGGTGATCCTGTCGACGCTGCATTCCGGGGGCAAGTTCGCCGGCAAGGCCTATCAGACCTCGGGCGGGCTGCACGGCGTCGGGGTCAGCGTCGTCAACGCGCTGTCGTCGGACACGGTGGTCGAGGTGGCGCGCAACAAGACGCTCTATCGCCAGCGTTTCGCGCGCGGCCAGACGCTCGGCCCGCTGGAGGAGGTCGGCGCGGCGCCCAACCGGCGCGGAACCAGCGTCGCCTTCACCCCCGATACCGAGATTTTCGGCGACGAGATGCGCTTCAAGCCCGCCCGGCTCTACCGGCTGGCGCGGTCCAAGGCCTATCTGTTCGCCGGGGTCGAGATCCGCTGGCGCTGCGCGCCCGAGCTGATCGGCGACGACACCCCGGCCGAGGCGGTGTTCCAGTTTCCCGGCGGCCTTGCCGATCATCTGCGCGAACAGATCGGCACCCGCGAATGCGCGACGACCGAGTTTTTTTCCGGCGCGCAGGAGTTTCCCGACGGTCAGGGCCGGGTGGAATGGGCAGTCGCCTGGCCGCTGTGGAGCGAGGGCGGGACGAGCTGGTATTGCAACACCATCCCGACGCCCGATGGCGGCACCCATGAACAGGGGCTGCGCGCCGCGCTGACCAAGGGGGTGCGCGGCTTTGGCGAGCTGACGGGCCTGAAAAAGGCCAAGGACATCACCGCCGACGATGTGATGGCGGGGGCCGAGCTGATGCTGTCGGTGTTCATCCGCGATCCCCAGTTCCAGAGCCAGACCAAGGACCGGCTGACCAGCCCCGAAGCAGCAAGGCTGGTCGAAGCCGCGATCCGCGACCATTTCGACCATTTTCTTGCCGACCGCATGGAACGCGGCAAGGCGCTGCTCGGCTTCGTGCTCGACCGGATGGACGAACGGCTGCGCCGCAAGGCGGAGCGCGAGGTCAAGCGCAAGACCGCGACCGGCGCGCGCAAGCTGCGGCTGCCCGGCAAGCTGACCGACTGCGCCGCCTCCGACCCGGCGGGGACCGAGCTGTTCATCGTCGAGGGCGACAGCGCCGGCGGATCGGCCAAGCAGGCGCGCGACCGCAAGACGCAGGCGATCCTGCCCATTCGCGGCAAGATCCTGAACGTCGCCTCCGCCACCGCCGACAAGATCCGCGCCAACAGCGAGATTGCCGACCTGATTCAGGCACTTGGCTGCGGCACGCGCGACAAGTGCCAGCCCGATGCGCTGCGCTATGAACGCGTGATCATCATGACCGACGCCGATGTCGACGGCGCGCATATCGCGACGCTGCTGATGACCTTCTTCTTTCAGGAAATGCCCGACATCGTCCGGCGCGGCCATGTCTATCTGGCCCAGCCGCCGCTCTACCGGCTGAGCGCGGGCGGCAAGAGCCTGTATGCGCGCGACGACCAGCACCGTGCCGAGATCGAACGCACCGCGTTCAAGGGCCGCAAGGTCGAGGTGTCGCGCTTCAAGGGGCTGGGCGAGATGAACCCGCAGCAGCTGCGCGAAACGACGATGGACCCGCGCACACGCACGCTGATCCGCGTCACCCTGCCGCAGGATTATGAGGAGCGCGCGGGCGTGCGCGATCTGGTCGACCGGCTGATGGGCCGCAACCCCGAACACCGGTTCCAGTTCATCCAGGAAAATGCCGCGCGGCTGGACGAAGAGGCGATCGACGCCTGAGGCGCGCACGCCGTCTCCCCCTGCCCCACCCATGAAAAAAGGGGGCCGAAGCCCCCTTTTCCCATATCATCGACAGGCCGGGCCGGTCAGTAGGTGGTGCTCAGCCCCAGCGAGATGATGCGGCCCTGATTCCAGCGGTTGATCAGCACCCGCCGGTCGGCAAACTGCTGGAACTCGCGATAGGGCGTGCCGGTCAGGTTGCGCGCCTCGACCTTCAGCTGCCATTTGCCGCCGAACAGCTCAAACTCCTCGCGCGCGACGAAGTCGAGCCGGATGCCCGGCCGCTCGGTGATGTCGGGCAGCAGGTTCGGGCCGCGATTGGTCACGCGGTCGCTGGCATAATTGAACAGCAGGGTCATCTGGCTGACCTTGTCGTTGCTCTCGATGCCCAGTTGCAGATTGACCAGATGGTCAGACTGGCCGGTCAGCGGCGCGCCGTTGCGGAAGATCAGGCTGGCCGGCACCAGCGCGGCGGCACCCGACGAGTTCTGGATCGCGCTCGGCACCAGCGTGTCGTCGACGCGCAGCTTCGACTGGGTGTAGGTGTAGTTGGCGACGATCAGCAGCCGGCGCGACGCGAAGAAATCGCCGCCCAGCCCGTCGAGCGGAACATATTTCTGCACCTCGGCCTCGGCCCCGTAGAGCACCGCGCGCGGCGCATAGGAAAAGCCGGTGGTGAGCGTCGCGTCTTCGCTGGGGAAGAAGGCGACCTGTTCGATCGGCCGCTTGATCGTCTTGTGGAAGGCGGCGATCGCGATGCGGTCATCCTTGGCCGGGTAGAATTCGAACCGGCCTTCAAAGTTGTAGAGTTCCGAATCGGTCAGCCGCGGATTGCCGAAGAAGAAGCGGTCAAACTCGAAATCGCGGTAGATCTGCGGGGCGAGTTCGCGGAACTGCGGGCGGGCGATGGTCTTGGACGCATTGAGCCGCAGCTGCATGTCCTCGGCAAAGTTCCAGGTCACCGTCGTCGCCGGCAGCCAATAGCCATTGTTCAGCTGCGTGCCGGCAAAGGTTGCGCTGTTGGTGCCCACGCGCTGCGTCGCGTCCTCATAGCGCAGGCCGGTGGTCACGCGCAGCCCGTCGGCCAGCTCGCCCTCGGCCTGGACATAGCCGGCATTGATGCGCAGCGCGGCATCGTAAAACGCCGCCCCCTGCGAGGCCGAGGTGTTGAACAGGCGGACGCAGCCGGCCTCGGCCGCCACCGCCGTCGGATTGGCGCAGGCGTTGAGGATGCTCGCCGGCGACAGCAGCAGATCGGGGCGCAGCGTCGCGAATTGCGGGTTGATGCCGCCGCCGAGGAAGCTGCGGAAGCGGAAGTCGAGGCGCAGCGAGTCGCGCTGCGTGTCGCTGTAATAATAGCCGGCCGAAATCGTCACCGGCCGTTCGGTCGGCAGCTTCAGGCTGGCATCGATCGCGCCGCTCCACAGATCCTCGTTCAGCCGGCTGAACGCGACCGTCGCGGATTCCTGCAGGCCGTTCAGATCGTTCTGGAACTGGCCGGTGACGCGGTTGCGGCGATAGCTGAAGAACGTCTCATAAGGTGCCAGCCGCTTGGTGTTGGCATAGGTGCCGCGCAGATCGACCGACAGGTCGCCGAAGCGCAGCTCGCCCACCGCCTGGCTATCGATCAGCTGGCGGCGGAACAGGTTGGTGTTCTGCTGCAGGATCGGGTCGCCGCTGCTGTTCAGATAGACGGTTGCACCCGACAAGCGCGCCTGTTTCAGCGTGTCGTTGATGTAGAGGTTGGTCAGTCGGATCTTGTGGCCGCCAAACTCCAGCCCCGCGCCCAGCAGCAGGTTGGTGACCGCGCGATTGTCGGTCAGCTGGGTCTGGAAATCATTGCGCAGCGCGCCCGTGGGATCGGTCGTGTCCTGCTGGATCGCGTCGCGGTTGCGCCAGCCATTGTTGAACTGGGCCGAGGCGACAAGGCCGAGATCGGCATCGTCGCCCACTTCCATCCGGTGGCCGCCGCTGAACTCAAGATTGAAATTGGCCGGGGTGTCGAAGCGCTGGAGCAGCCGGGTGCGCGCGCCCGAAAAGCCGGTGATTTCGTTCGAAAAGAACACGCCGCGCGTCAGCCCTTCGCGCTGGATCACGCCGGGAACCGCGCGCTCGCCCGAATCAAACCCCAGCCAGTCGTTGCGGCTGCCATAATAGCCAAGGCCCCGGCGGCCGGTGGTGACCGAATCGACGCCGACCGAGCCGGACATGGAGATGAAGCTCTCCTCCGGCACGGCGCGCGTCGTCAGGTTGATGACCCCGCCGCCAAACTCGGCCGGGTAATTGGCCGAATAGCTTTTCTGGACGAGCGCGCTGGCGACGATCGAGGTCGGGAAGATGTCGAGCGGCACCGTGCGGCGCAGCGGTTCGGGCGACGGCAGCGGCGAGCCGTTGAGCAGCGAGGAGGAATAACGGTCGCCGAGACCGCGGACGAACACGAAACCATTGCCGACGACGCTGAGGCCGGTGACGCGGGTCAGCGCGCCGGCAATGTCGCCTTCGCCGGTCCGGGCGATGTCGGCCGACGACAGCACCGAGACGACCTGCGGGGTCGCGCGGATGACGTTGGGGATATAACGGCCGCGCACGATGATGTCCTCGCCGTCCAGCGCGCCGGCACCGGGAGCCGAGACATCGACCTGTTCCTCGGCCGCTTCGGGCTGGGCGGGCGGCGTCGGCTGCGGCGCGGCGGGCGGCGCGGTCTGCGCCAGCACGGCGGGCGCAAAAAGCTGGCTCGATGCGAGCAGCAGCGTGGCGAAAGTAAGCGGCCTGATCATCATTCTATCCTTGCTGCGCGGCCGGAAGCGGGCTGATCCTGCTTCCGGCCTCCCCCTGCATGCGTCCGGGATCGGGTCAGTTGCCGTTGCAGGCGAAGAACACCGACCGGAAGACCGGCGCGCCCAGTTCCTGAAGGCCGGCATTGGCGGCCCGGATGGTGGACTTGCCGCCATTGGCCTCGGTGCCCGCCACGATGTTGGCGCAGGCCGCAACCGACTTCACGATGCCGTTATAGAAGCCGAAATCCGCGCCGCCGCGCAGGCGGATCGCCGCCGGCGCATTGGCCGTCTGGATGAAGGTGAAGTTGGCATATTGGCCATAGGTGCGCGGCAGCGCGTCTTCATTGCCGTTCGAATCGATTTCGGTGGCGAAGGAGTCGGTGGTCGCCCCGGTCAGCTTCTGCGCGACGATCAGGAACTGGACGAGCCCGCGCCAGCCGGTGTCGACGTCGAAGCCGTCGTCATCGGCCCCGGTCACGACCATGTAGCGGAAATTGTTGCGGCCGCCGAACACCTCGACCCCGTCGTCCGAGCTGTTGTGCACCTGGATATAGCTGATGTCGGTGCCCGACCCCGCGCCCGCGGTGGTCAGCCCCTGCAGCTCGTTGCCCGGCGTCAGTTCCAGCCCCGAATAGCGGATCTGGACATAGCGCATCGTGCCGCTGCTGTCGGCCGGCGCATTGCCGCCGTAAAGCGCGGTCACCGTGCCTTCGACGATGTTTTCGCAGGTCGTGCTGGTGCCGTCGGCATTGTTGGTGCCCGACGAGCAATTGGCGATCGGCGCGCGCCCGGCGATCACGATGCCGCCCCACTGGCCCTGGCTCGAATCGCCGTTATTGGCCGGGTTGAGGTTCTGCTGCGAGGTGAAGATGATCGGCTGGGTCGCGGTGCCGACCGCATTGATCTGCGACCCGCGGTTGACGACCAGGAAGTCGGGGGCCGGATCGATCGGGTTGGCGACGATGATCGCCCCCGCCGCGATGGTCAGCGTCGCCGCCGCGCCACCGGTGCCGAGGATGCCGCGATCCTGGCCGACATCGACACGGCCGTTGATCTGATAGGCGACGCCGTCGACGCGCGGCAGGCTGAGCGTTCCCGAGACGGTCGCCGGCAGGCGGCAGAGCCGGTAATTGTTGGCGGTGCCGGCGTCGGTGGTGCCCGCCGGGCAGGCGCTGGCGGCAGGCGCGGCGGCGCTGCGCGACAGGCCGGGCGCGCAGCTGGCATTGCCCGGCCCGAGGTTGAGCGTCGAGGAATTGCAGGTCCAGCCCTGGAACCAGGTGTCGCCGGCCGGATTGACCGCGCCGATATAGCTGGTGCGGGTGAAGAACGGATTGACCGTCGAGGCATCGAACGCGCCGACATTGAGCGCGGAGCCGGTCGGGGCGACACCGTTCAGCGGATTGGTGCCGGTCAGCACATTGTTGGTGCCGGCATTCACGACCACGATCTGTTCGGCCACCGTCACCGTCACACCGCTGACCGTCGTCGTCGCGAACGCGGCTTCGGCGGTGTTGGGACCGACGCCGGGGGCCGGGGCCGGCGCCGGGGACGGCGCGGGAACGACGACAACGCCGCCACCGCCCTGCCCGGGGGATGCCGGATCGCTGGCTCCGCAGGCGGCGAGCGGAAGGGCGGCAGCCCCGAGAAGGAGCAGGCGAGTGCGCGACATGAAGTTCCCCTGTCAGTGTCCATCAGCCGGCGCGCGACTCCGCGCCCGGTCGGTCCTCCGGTTAGGCAGGGGCTGTGATGCTTGCGTGTCAGCCGGGTTGCGGAAGCGTGACGTCTGCGCGTCAGTTTCGTGACACCGGGCCGGTTCGGGCGGCCTGCCGGCGGGTCAACGCTGGCAGCGGGGACAGAAAAAGGTCGAGCGCCCCGAATCCACCCGGCGGATTATGACAGTCCCGCACCCACAGGCCGCGCCCTCCCGGCCATAAACGCGCCAGTCCTTGGCGAAATAGCCGAGCTGCCCGTCGGGCCGCGCATAGTCGCGCAGGCTCGATCCGCCGGCCGCGATCGCCGCGTCCAGTACCTCGCGGATCGCCGGCACCAGCCGGTCGATGCGCGCGCGCGGTACATCGCCGCCCGGCCGGCCGGGGGCGATCCCGGCCATGTGCAGCGCCTCGCAGACATAGATATTGCCCAGCCCCGCCACCACCCGCTGGTCGAGGAGCAGCGCCTTGACCGGGGCACGCCGCCCGGCAAGCGCGGCGGCAAGCGCGCCCGGCGTGAAATCGGGGCCGAGCGGCTCCGGCCCCATTTTGGCAAAGGTCGGATAGGCGGCGAGCTGCGCCGTCGGCACCAGATCGACAAAGCCGAACCGGCGCGGATCATAAAGCGCCAGCCGCCGCCCGCCGCCGGTTTCGACCAGCAGGTGATCATGTGGCAGCAGCGCATCGGCATCGACCCGCCACCGCCCCGACATGCCGAGGTGGAAGATGATGCTATCGCCCCGATCGGTGTCGATCAGGCCATATTTGGCCCGGCGGTGCAGGCGCACGATCCGCGCCCCGGTGGTCCGCTGGCGCAGATCGGCCGGGAACGGAAAGCGCATGTCGGGGCGCTGCGGCGCGACAGTGGCGAGGATCTGGCCGTCCAGCACCTCGGCCAGGCCGCGCACCGTGGTCTCGACTTCGGGAAGCTCGGGCACGGCCCCGGCATAAGCGGTGCGCACGCGCGCCTCAAGGCCCACGCATCATGACATTCCGAGGGGCCTCGGGGCCACGTCGCGTTTGCCTCGCCCCCCGCGCTCGGCTAGGGGGACGGGCGATGACCGAGACCGTCTCTTTCGGCTATGCCGAAGTATCGCCAGAGGAAAAGACCGCCCGTGTCGGCGAGGTCTTTTCCAGCGTCGCGCGCCGCTATGACATCATGAACGATGCGATGTCGGGCGGCATGCACCGGCTGTGGAAAGACCGGTTCGTCCGGCGGGTCAAACCCCGCGCCGGCGAGGATATTCTCGACATGGCCGGCGGCACCGGCGACATCGCCTTCCGCCTCGCCCGCCACGGCGCGCGGGTGACGGTGGCCGACATCAATCCCGACATGCTCGACATCGGCATGCAGCGCGCGGCCAAGCGCGGCATTGACGGGCTGGTGTGGAGCGAGGCCAATGCCGAGGCGCTGACTTTCCCCGACCGCTTCTTCAGCGCCTATACGATCGCGTTCGGCATCCGCAACGTGACCGACATTCCCGCCGCACTCGCGGAGGCGCACCGGGTGCTCAAGCGCGGCGGGCGGTTTTTCTGTCTCGAATTCTCGACCACCACCTGGCCGGGCTTTGCCGATGTCTATGACGCCTATTCGCACCATCTGGTGCCGCGGCTGGGCAAGGCGCTGGCCGGCGACGAGGCGAGCTATCGCTATCTGATCGAATCGATCCGCCGTTTCCCCGACATGCCGACGTTCGAGCGGATGATCGCAGATGCCGGTTTCGTGCAGACGCGGGTCGAACCGATCATGGGCGGTCTGGTGGCGATCCACAGCGGCTGGAAGATCTGAGCTTGGCTTCCACCGCAACGCATCTCGTCAGGCTGCTGCGCTGGGGCCGGACGCTCGCCCGCCACGGCGCGCTGACCGGGATCGAGCGCGATCCGCTGACCCCGCCGCAGGTGCGCCGGCTGGTGCGCATCGCCCGGTTCGGCGCGCGCGTGCCCGTGCAGCCGGCCTATGCCACCGCGTTCCAGTCGCTCGGCCCGGCGGCGATCAAGCTGGGTCAGGCGCTGGCCACCCGCCCCGATCTGGTTGGGGTGGAGGCGGCCGAGGATCTGCTGCGCCTGCAGGACGATCTGCCGCCCGCGCCGTTCGCGGAGATTCGCGAGTCGATCGAACGCTCGTTCGGACGCCCGATCGGCGAGGTGTTCGCCTCGATCGAGGAAAGCCCGGTCGGTGCGGCGTCGATCGCGCAGGTTCACCGCGCCGTCACCACCGATGGCCGGCAGGTCGCGGTCAAGGTGCTGCGCCCCGGCGTGGAAGAGGATTTCACCCGCGCGCTCGAAACCTATGAATGGGCGGCCGCGCAGGCCGAGGCGCTGGGCGGCGAGCTGAGGCGGCTGCGCCCGCGTCAGGTGATCGCGCAGTTCCGGCAATGGACGATGCGCGAGCTGGATTTGCGCCGCGAGGCGGCCTCCGCCTCCGAACTGGCGCAGGCGATGCAGGCCGAGCCTGGCTATCGCATTCCCGAGATCGACTGGCAGCGCACCGCCAAGCGGGTGATGACGCTGGAATGGATTGACGGGATCAAGCTGTCGCGGCGCGACGCGCTGATCGCGGCGGGCCATGATCCCAAGGTGCTGGCCGGCCGGCTGGTGCGCGCCTTTCTGCGTCAGGCGATTTCGGAAGGCTTCTTCCATGCCGACATGCATCAGGGCAATCTGTTCGTGCGCCCGGACGGGGACATTGTCGCCATCGATTTCGGCATCATGGGCCGGATCGACCGGCGCGCCCGGCGCTGGCTGGCGGAGATTCTCTACGGCCTGATCACGGGCAATTACGAGCGCGTGGCCGAAATCCATTTCGAGGCCGGCTATGTGCCGCCGCACCATAATATGGCCGAGTTCGCGACCGCGCTGCGCGCGGTGGGCGAGCCGATCCGCGGGCTGCCGGTCAAAGCGATCTCGATCGGCAACATGCTCGACGGGCTGTTCGGCATCACCCGCGATTTCGACATGCCGACCCAGCCGCATCTGCTGCTGCTGCAAAAGACGATGGTGATGGTCGAAGGCGTGGCGACCGCGCTCGATCCCGACATCAACATGTGGGAAACTGCCGCGCCGTTCGTCGGCGAATGGCTGCGCACCGAACTCGGCCCCGAAGCCTGGGCGGCGGACCGGCTGATCGAGGCGAAGCGCACGCTGGCGCTGGTGCCCGATCTGATCCGCCGGCTCGACAAGCAGCTGCCGCGCCCCGGCGCCGCGCCGCTGCCGCCGCCCTTGCCCGACATTCCGGTGGTCGGCATCGGGCGCGGCTGGCGCACGCTGGCGACCGCGCTTGCCGGGGCGGGCCTGGGGGCCGGCCTGATGCACCTGCTGGGCTGACCCGGTGGCGGCCGCGCGCATCCTGCTGATCGTGGGCGGCGGCATCGCTGCCTATAAGGCGTGCGAGCTGATCCGGCTGATGCGCGCCGATGGCATGTCGGTGCGCTGCGTGCTGACCGATGGCGGAGCGCAGTTCGTCACCCCGATGACGCTTGCCGCCTTGTCCGAACAGAGCGTCCATACCAGCCTGTGGGACCTGAAGGACGAGGCGGAAATGGGCCATATCCAGCTCAGCCGTCAGGCCGATCTGGTCGTCGTCGCGCCCGCCACCGCCGATCTGCTCGCCCGCATGGCCGCGGGGATCGCCGACGATCTGGCGACCACGCTGCTGCTGGCGACCGACAAGCCGGTGCTGGCGGTGCCAGCGATGAATGTGCGCATGTGGGGTCATGCCGCCACCCGGCGCAACGTCGCGCAGCTGCGCGCCGATGGCATCATGATCGTCGATCCCGCCGAAGGGCCGATGGCCTGTGGCGAGTTCGGCCCCGGCCGCCTGCCCGAACCGGCGGCGATCATGGAGCGGGTGCGCGCCGCGCTTTACGGGCAGATGCCGGGCAACGGGCAGATGCCGGGCAACGCGCCGCTCGCCGGCCGGCATATTCTGGTCACCGCCGGGCCGACGCATGAACCGATCGATCCGGTGCGCTACATCGCCAACCGCTCATCGGGCAAACAGGGCTATGCGCTGGCCGCGGCACTCGCATCGCGGGGCGCGCGGGTGACGCTGGTCAGCGGGCCGGTGACGCTGGCGACGCCGCCGGGCGTGACGCGGATCGATGTCGAAACCGCGCGGCAGATGGCGGATGCGGTCAGCGCGTCCCTGCCCGCCGATGCCGCCGTGCTTGTGGCGGCGGTCGCCGACTGGCGGGCCGATGCCGCAGCGATCAAGATCAAGAAGCAGCCCGGCGTTGCGCCCAGCCTGACGCTTCACGAAAATCCCGATATTCTGCAAGGCCTTGCACAGTCCGACACGCGCCCGCCGCTGCTCATCGGCTTTGCCGCCGAAACCGACAATGTCGTCGATCACGCCACCGCCAAGCGCACGCGCAAGGGCTGTGACTGGATCGTCGCCAATGACGTGTCGGGCGATGTGATGGGCGGCGAAACCAACAGCATCCACCTGATCA
>DBAW01000260.1 GCA_002291855.1 Sphingomonas sp. UBA1000 | reverse complement strand
GGCCGGTGCCGCGACCGCGCCGTCAGGCACGCCACATCACGCGCGCATTTCACGCCCGCATCCGCGTCCCTTCGCCAGGTGCGGTCGTCCAGCCCAGATGGGGCAGCGAGATCGTCCGCCGCCCGGCCAGATCGGTGCGGCACACGATCAGATTGCGTTCCTCGATATAGCTGAGCAGGCGGCGGATGCGGCCGAGCGAGCTGGTCCCATAGCTGGTCGCCAGCGCATCGTCGGACGGGCAGGGCGCGCCGTCCCGCGCCGCATGGGCGATCAGCAGGAACGGGGCCAGCATGTCGTCGGGCAGCGCCTGGGCAAGCGCGATGGCATCCCGCCAGTGCGGTTCGTCCGGATCGGTGATCCCGGCCCGCGCGGCGGCGAGCCGGCGGGCAAAGCCGATCGGATCGAGATCGGGCCGCGCCAGCCCCGCCATCCGGCAGCGCAGCTGGAAATCCTGATAGATGGACGCAATCGGCCGCCCGCGCTGATCGGGATCGGCCACCAGCTCGGCCAGCACCCGGGCGATGATCAGCGGCTGATCCTCGGCCGCGCAGTCGGGCACCGCCGGGGCCGCCGCGGGCATGCTGGCGGCAAGCGACTGGATCAGCAGGTCCGAGGCGAGCGGCCGGGCCACCGGCGCGGGGGCGGGGGGCGGCGGTTCGTCGGCGACCGGCGCGAACAACAGGCCTTGTAGATCCTCGGGCGACGGGGTGGGCAGCGGCGACAGGCGCGGGGTGAAGCCCGCCGATCCGGTTTCGACCGCGCCGATGCGGATGGCAAGCGGGCGGCGCGACAGCGCCGGGCCAAGCGCGAGGAAGGTCCCGCGCTCCAGATCGCGGATCTCCTCGGCCTGCCGCCGCTCCATGCCGAGCAGATCGGCGGCGCGCGCCATATCGATGTCAAGAAAGGTGCGCCCCATCAGGAAATTGGATGCTTCCGCCGCGACATTCTTTGCGAGCTTGGCCAGCCGCTGGGTGGCGATCACCCCGGCCAGGCCGCGCTTGCGCCCCCGGCACATCAGGTTGGTCATCGCGCCCAGCGAGGCGCGGCGTACCTCCTCGGCCACTTCGCCGCCGCCGGCGGGCGCGAACAATTGCGCTTCGTCGACCACGACCAGCGCGGGATACCAGTGGTTGCGCGGCGCATCGAACAGCGCGTTCAGAAAGGTCGCGGCGCAGCGCATCTGCCCCTCGGCCTCGAGATTTTCGAGGCTGAGCACCACCGAGGCGCGGTGTTCGCGGATGCGCGCGGCGATGCGGCCGATTTCGCGCTCGCTATAGCCATCGCCCTCGACCACCGCATGGCCATAGCGTTCGGCCAGGGTGACGAAATCGCCTTCGGGGTCGATGACGACCTGCTGCACCTGACCCGCCGAGCGTTCGAGCAGCCGGCGCAGCAGATGCGATTTGCCCGACCCGGAATTGCCCTGGACGAGCAACCGGGTGGCGAGCAATTCCTCCAGATCGATCGCGGCCGGCGCGCCCGACCGATCGGTGCCGAGTTCGACGCGAAAAGTCATGCCCCGGCTTTGGCCGGGCGGGGCCGCCCCCGGCAAGCCCCGAACATCACGACCGGCGCACAGAGCTGGGGATGAATCATCCCCGGCCCCCGCCCGTGCATCAGGCCGACCGCGCCCGCACCACCTGCTCCAGCACGCTGAGCGGCATCGCCCCCAGCGTCAGCACCTCATGGAAGCGCTTGAGATCAAAGGACGCGCCTGCGCGTGCCTTCGCCTCCTCGCGCAGCCGCACCCAGACGGTGTGGCCGATTTTGTAGCTGGTCGCCTGTCCCGGCCAGACGGTGTAGCGGTCAATCTCGTTCTGGCTGCGGCCACGGGCGATGCCGGTGGTCGCGATCAGATAGTCGGTCGCCTGTTCGCGGCTCCAGCGCTTCACATGCAGGCCGGTGTCGACGACCAGCCGGGTGGCGCGGAACAAAAGCGACTGGAGATAGCCGACCCGCCCCAGCGGATCGCCGTCATACATGCCCAGCTCATCGGCCAGCTGCTCGGCATAAAGCGCCCAGCCTTCCGAATAGCCGCTGAAGAAGCTGCGGCGGCGGATCATCGGGATCGACGTCGATTCGAGCGCCAGGCTGACCTGCAGGTGATGCCCCGGCGTCGCTTCATGATGGGTGAGGGTTTTCAGCCCGAACACCGGCCGGTCGAACGTGTCGCGTAGGTTGATGAAATAGCTGGCCGGGCGCGAGCCATCGAGCGGGGCGTTTTCATAATAGGCCCCGGCCGAGCCGTTCTGGATTTCGGGCGGCACGCGCCGCGCCTCGACCCGCGATTTGGGCAGCGTGGCAAAGGCGAGCGGCAGCTTCGCCTCGATCGCCGCGATCTGGCGGTTGAGCAGCGCGATCAGCTCGGCTCGGCCGGCATCGTCATTGGCAAACACCTGGCCGGGGCGCTTGTTGAGCGCGACCAGCCGTTCGCCGACGCTGCCCTGGCTCATCCCCTCGGCCTTCAGGATCGAATCGATCTGCGACGAAATCTGCGCGACCTGTTCGAGGCCGAGCCGGTGGATTTCCTCGCCCGTCATCGCCGTGGTGTTCGCCGCCTGCGCGGCGGCGGCATAAAAGGCCTCGCCATCGGGCAGCCGCCACACGCCGCCGTCATGGCCGGCGCGGGCGCGCAGCCGCTCGACCTCGGCGATCTGGCGGTCGAGCGCCGGATAGACAGCATCGGCGACGATCTTCGCCGCCGCCTCGGC
>DBAW01000157.1:4160-5173 GCA_002291855.1 Sphingomonas sp. UBA1000 | reverse complement strand
CCCTCGATCAGCGGCAGCAGGTCGCGCTGCACGCCCTCGCGGCTCACCGATCCGCCGCGCACGTCGGACACGGCTATCTTGTCGATCTCGTCGATGAACACGATGCCGTTCGCCTCGGCATCGGCGATCGCGGCGCGGTTCAGCTCGTCCTGGTCGAGGCGGCGGTCGGCCTCTTCCTCGATCAATTTGTCCCACGCGGCGCGGACGCCAAGCTTGCGGCGCTTGAGCTGGCCGCCGCCCATCGCGCGCGACATCAGGTCGGACAGGTTGATCATCCCCATCTGCCCGCCCATGCCCGGCACGTCGAGCGGCATTTGCGGCTGGTGCGCCAGTTCGATCTCGATCTCCTTGTCGTCGAGATGCCCGTCCTCGAAGCGCTGGCGAAAGGCGCTGCGCGTCGCCTCGCTCGCATCCTTGCCGGTCAGCGCGTCGAGCAGCCGCGCCATCGCCGCGGCTTCGGCCTTGTCCTTGACGGCAAGGCGGCGGCGTTCCTTTTCCAGCCGGATCGCCTCTTCGACCAGATCGCGCGCAATCTGTTCGACGTCGCGGCCGACATAGCCGACCTCGGTGAACTTGGTCGCCTCGACCTTGACGAACGGGGCATCAGCCAGCCGGGCGAGGCGGCGGCTGATCTCGGTCTTGCCACAGCCCGTCGGCCCGATCATCAGGATGTTCTTGGGCGTCACCTCGTCGCGCAGCTCGGGGCCGAGCTGCTGCCGCCGCCAGCGGTTGCGCAGCGCAACCGCCACCGCGCGCTTGGCCTCGGCCTGGCCGATGATGTGCGCGTCGAGCGCGCCGACAATCGCCTTGGGGGTAAGCTTGTCCTGCATGGTCCGTCCTGGCCGCCGGGCGGCCGCAAATGATGGGATTGGAAAAGTGACGCCGGGTCAGGCCGCGCTGGCGAGGCTTTCGACGGTCAGCTGGTCGTTGGTGTAGACGCAGATGTCCGCCGCCACCGCCATGGCGCGGCGGGCGAGCGCTTCGGCATCGGGTTCGTAATCGGCCAGCGCGCG
>DBAW01000157.1:0-3753 GCA_002291855.1 Sphingomonas sp. UBA1000 | reverse complement strand
GGTTCGAGCACATCGCCATTGCCGGTCAGGATCAGCGTCACATCCTTGTCGGCGACGATCATCAGCGCTTCCAGATTGCGCAGATATTTGTCGGTCCGCCAGTCCTTGGCCAGATCGACCGCGGCGCGCAGCAGCTGGCCGTGATGCGTCTCCAGCTTGCGCTCCAGCCGCTCGAACAAGGTGAACGCGTCGGCGGTCGCGCCGGCAAAACCACCGATCACCGATCCGTCGTGCAGCCGCCTGACCTTGCGGGCATTGGGCTTCATCACCGTCTGGCCCATCGACACCTGACCGTCGCCGATCACCACCACCCGGCCGCCCCGGCGCACGCTCAGGATGGTCGTGCCGTGCCAGACAGGTCCGTTTTGTTGCTGTGCTTCCATGCCCGGCGATATGGGGCAGCGGCGCGGTTCTGCAACGGCTGCCGATTTGCAGACTCGCCTTTGCCGGCATTTGCCCGCAAGAAGGGCCGTTTCGTGTCTTTGGGGGGCTGTTCCAGCCAATGTCTCGTCTGCTGATCGGCCTGGCCGGGATCATCGTCATTCTCGGCCTGGCGGTGCTATTGTCTGCAAACCGGCGCGCGATCCGCCCGCGCGTCGTCGGGTCCGCCTTCGCGCTTCAGGCCGGGATCGCGGTGCTGGTCCTCTATGTCCCCGCCGGGCGCGCGGTGATCGAGGCGCTGTCGCGCGGCGTGTCCAACCTGCTCGGCTATGCCAGCGACGGCACCCGGCTGCTGTTCGGCAATCTGGCGAGCGATCCGAAGTTCGGCACCGCCTTTGCGATTTCCGGCCTGCCGGTGATCATCTTCTTCGCCGCGCTGATCGCGGTGCTCTATCATCTGCGGGTGATGCCGTTCGTGATCCGTTGGGTCGGCGGGGCGATCGAGCGTGTGACCGGGGTGTCCAAGGTCGAATCGCTGTGCGCGGCGGCCAACATCTTTGTCGGCCAGTCGGAATCGCCGCTGGTGATCCGCCCCTATCTCGCCGCCCTTACCCCGTCGCAGCTGTTTGCCGTCATGTCGGTCGGCATGGCGGGCGTCGCGGGCACCATCCTTGCCGCCTATGCCAGCTTTCTGGGGCCGGAATCGCTGCCCTATCTGCTGGCGGCATCGTTCATGGCCGCCCCCGGCGGGCTGCTGATGGCCAAGATCGTGATGCCCGACGAACGCGGCCCCGCCGATCCGGTCGCCGTGGAAGACGAGGTGATCGCCGCGGTCGAGGCGCATGAGGAAGAGGCCGCAAACATCATCATGGCCGCCGCCATGGGCGCGCAGACCGGGGTGCGCATCGCGGTCGCGGTCGGCGCGATGGTGCTGGCCTTTGTCGCGCTGGTCGCGCTGGCCAATGGCATATTGGGCGGGATTGGCGGCTGGTTCGGCTATCCGGGGCTGAGCTTTCAGGGCGTGCTCGGCCTGTTGTTCGCGCCGCTGATGGTGCTGATCAACATCCCCTGGTCCGAAGCGCAGGCGGCGGGCGGGCTGCTCGGCACCAAGATCGTGCTCAACGAGTTCGTGGCGTTCATCGATCTGGGGCAGGCGACCGCGTTCAGCGACCGCAGCCGCGCGATCATCACCTTCGTGCTGTGCGGCTTTGCGAACTTCAGCTCGATCGCCATCCAGATGGCCGCGACCGGCAGCCTTGCGCCCAATCAGCGGCCGCTGATCGCCAAGCTTGGCGTGCGCGCGGTGATTGCCGGCACGCTCGCCAATCTGATGTCGGCGGCGCTGGCCGGGATCCTGCTGCCCTGATCCGGCGGCGCCCGGCCGTCAGTCGCCGAAGCGCGCCGGGGCCGGCGACACGGTGACGAGCGTGCCGGGGCCGACCTCCTGCACCTCGAGCGCGCGTTCGGCGACCCCGTCGCGGCCGAAGCGGAACGCGCCATCGATGCCGGCAAAGCCGCCCTGATCGGTCAGCCGCGCGACCGGGAAGGGCTGGCCGACGCGCCAGTCCTGCGCGATGCGGGTGACGAGCAGCACGGCATCATAGCCCATCGACGCGATCCGGTAGGGCGCGGTCTGATACCGGGCGCGGTATTTGGCGGCGAGCTGCGCATACAGCCCGTCCGACACGCTGGCGAACCATGCGCCGGCGAGCGGCGTCATCGCGGTCAGCCCGGTTTCGGCATTCCACAGCTCGGTGCCGAGCAGCCGGGCCTCGGTGGCCCCGGCCTTGCGGATCAGCGGCGCGGCCTGCACGGCGATGCGCCCGCCATCGGCGATCAGCACAGCATCATAGGCGCTGCCCCGGCCAAGCCGCGTCACCGCCGCCGCCAGCCCGCCCCGGCTGCGGTCGAAGCTTTGCAGCGACACCACCTGCCCGCCCGCGCTTTCGACCGCGCGCAGAAACGCGGTCCCCGCACGGTCGCCATAAACCCCGGCCGGCGTCAGCCCGGCAAAGCGGGTCGCGCCGCGCGCCCGCGCGAACCGCACGACCCGGTCGATCGACTGGGCCGGGGAATAGCCCATAACGAAGGTGCCGCCGCCGGCAATCGCGGCATCGTTGGAAAAGCTGACCAGCGGCACCCGCGCCTTCGCCGCGACCGGCGCGATCAGCCGCGCATCATCGGCAAGCAGCGGCCCCAGAATCACCTTCGCACCATCGGCAATCGCGCGTTCGGCGGCCCCGGCCGGGCCGGTCGCGGTGTCATAGACGGTCATGCGGATGCGCTTGCCGCCGGTATCGAGCACGGCAAGATTGGCGGCATTGGCGATCGACTGACCGACCGCGGCATTGGTGCCGGTCAGCGGCACCAGCAGCGCGATGCGGTGGCGGTTCTGATCGGTCGGCAGCTCTTCGGCCGCCGGGCCGGTGTCGGTCTGGGCAGGGCCGGGCGCAGGCGTCGGTGCCTGACGCTTGGGCACCATCGTCTGGCAGGCGGCAAGCGCGAACAGGCCGATGACCGGCGTGAGCCGCCCCGCCAGCATGCGCCCACCGCGTGCCGCGGACGCGCCATCGCCCTTCCCGGCCCGGCCAATCCCAGGTTGCCGCGCGGGCGCTGCCTCTGCCATGACGTTCCCCAATGTCCAACTCCCTCGAACCCGGCCTCTACATCGTCGGCACGCCGATCGGCAATCTTTCCGATCTGTCGCCGCGCGCCGCCGACATTCTTGCCCGCGCCGATCTGCTCGCGGTCGAGGACAGCCGGGTGACGGCCAAGCTGCTCCACCATATCGGGGCGAAGCGGCCGATGCTTGCCTATCACGATCACAATGCCGACCGCGTCCGGCCCGATCTGATCGCGCGCATGGCCGGGGCGGCGGTGGCGCTGGTGTCGGATGCCGGGACGCCGCTGATTTCTGATCCCGGCTACAAGCTGGTGCGCGATGCGCGCGCGGCGGGCATCGCGGTCACCACCATTCCCGGCCCCTGCGCGGCCATCGCCGCCCTGACCCTTGCCGGGCTGCCGACCGACCGGTTCTTCTTCCTCGGCTTCCTGCCCGCCAAGGCCAAGGCGCGCGCCGATGCGATTGCCGAGGTGGCAGCGGTGCGCGCGACGCTGATCCTGTATGAATCCGGGCCGCGCCTGTCAGCGACGCTGGCGGCGCTTGGCGAGGGGCTGGGCGACCGCGAGGCGGCGGTGGCGCGCGAAATCAGCAAAAGGTTCGAGGAATGCGTGACCGGCACGCTCGACCAGCTTGCCGCCCGCTATGCCGAACAGCCGCCCAAGGGCGAGCTGGTGATCATCGTCGCACCCCCCGGGGCCGCCGCCCCGCCCAGCGCCGATGATGCCGACGCCGCGCTGGCCGAGGCGCTG
>DBAW01000163.1:4412-12100 GCA_002291855.1 Sphingomonas sp. UBA1000 | reverse complement strand
GGAAGAACGGCACCGGGTATTTGTGATTGGGAAGAACGGCCCCGGCCCTCACCCCCCCCCGGCCTCCCATAGCTAACCTGCCGTTGGGAGGCCGGGTGGGGGTGCGGGCCGGCGCCGTTCTTCCCTAACAAAAACACCCGGTGCCGTTCTTCCCAGCCACAACACCCGGCAGCGCTGGTCAGATTTCGACCTGGCTGCCCAGTTCGACCACGCGATTGGTGGGCAGGCGGAAAAACTCCATCGCGCTTTCCGCGTTGCGCAGCATCCATGCGAACAGCTTTTCCCGCCACAGCGCCATGCCCGGCCGCGACGAGGCGAGCAGCGTCTGGCGCGCGAGGAAGAAGCTGGTGTCCATCATCTTGAACTCCGGCCCGCAGCCGGTGAGGTTCTTGAGCGCGGCGGGAACATCGGGTTCCTGCATGAAGCCATATTTGATCACCAGCCGGTGGAAGCCCCGGCCCAGATCCTCAAGCTGGCAGCGCTTCACCTGCTCGACATAGGGCACGTCGAGGATCCTGACCGTCAGCAGGATCACCCGCTCGTGCAGCACCTTGTTGTGCTTGAGATTGTGCAGCAGCGCATGCGGCACACCTTCGGGGGTCGAGGTCATGAATACCGCCGTCCCGGCGACGCGGGTCGCCGAGTTGGTGGCGGATTCGATGAAAATCGAAATCGGCATCGCCGATTCGCGCAGCCGCTCGATCATCAGCTTGCGCCCCTTGGCCCATGTGGTGAGCAGCGTGAACGCGATCAGCCCGACCAGCAGCGGGAACCAGCCGCCATCGGGCACCTTGGTGAGGTTGGAGGCCAGATAGGCAAGGTCGACGATGAAGAACACGGCCAGCAGCAATGTCGCCAGCAGCTTGTTCCAGCGCCACATCGAAAACAGCACCACCGCAAGCAGACAGGCATCGATCGACATCGCGCCCGTCACCGCAATGCCGTAAGCGGCGGCAAGGTTGGACGAGGACTGGAAGCTGAGCACCAGCAGGATCACGACCGTCATCAGCGTCCAGTTGATGACCGGGATATAGATCTGCCCGGCGGTCGACGCGCTGGTATGGGTGATGCGCAGGCGCGGGATGAAGCCCAGCTGGATCGCCTGCTGCGTCACCGAAAACGCGCCCGAAATCACCGCCTGGCTGGCGATGATGGTGGCGAGCGTCGCCAGGATTACCAGCGGCAGGCGCATCGCCTCGGGCGCGAGCAGGAAGAACGGGTTCTTGATCGTCTCGACCGCCGCCTCCGGCGGCAGGCCGACGACCATCGCACCCTGCCCCAGATAATTGAGCATCAGCGCCGGCAGCACGAAAAACAGCCATGACACGCGGATCGGGTTGCGGCCGAAATGCCCCATATCGGCATAAAGCGCCTCCGCCCCCGTCACCGCGAGCACGACCGAGCCGAGCGCGAGAAACGCCAGCCACTGGTCGACCACGAAGAACTGCACCGCATACCAGGGATTGAGCGCGGTCAGGACGTCCGGCGCCTTCACGATCTGGACGATGCCCAGCGCCGCGATGACGACGAAATAGGCGAGCATGATCGGCCCGAACAGCCGCCCGACCGCCGCCGTCCCGCGCGACTGGATCATGAACAGGAAGATCAGGATGCCGACCGCGATCGGCACGACCAGCGGGGCAAAGCGCGCCTCGACCACCGTCAGCCCTTCGACCGCCGAGAGCACCGACATCGCCGGGGTGATCATCGAGTCGCCGTAAAACAGCGCGGTTGCAAACACGCCCAGCAGCACGATGGGCGCGGTCCAGCGCGCGCCATTGGTCGAGCGGTTGATGAGCGCCAGCAAGGCCAGGCTGCCGCCCTCGCCCTTGTTGTCGGCGCGCATGATGATCGACACATATTTGACCGTGACGACCAGCATCATCGACCAGAAGACGAGGCTGAGCACACCATAGATGTGCAGCCGGTCGGGCGTCAGCGGGTGATGGCCGGCGAACGTCTCGCGGAACGCATAGATCGGGCTGGTGCCGATATCGCCGAACACGATGCCGATGGCGGCGATCGCCAGCCGCGTCAGACCCTGCCCGGCATGGCCGTGCGGATCCTGCATCGCCGGGGCGTCATCGCACCCGGCACTGCCCTGCCCCATCGGGTCGGCCGCGCCGGACATCATCGGCGGGCCATTTCGATCAATCGCGACATCAAGCGCATCACAAGCAGAACGCCCCTTGCACAGGCGCGCGGCCCCTATCACGCGCCCGGTGGGGCTGCAACGCCTATCAGGGGAATGGGCCTATCGAGGGAATGGGCCTATCGGGGTGACCGCTCCCCGCCATCTGCTCCGGCGGTGCCGAACAGCGCATCGGCCTCGCTGCGGGTCGGGATGGCGCGCAGCACGAAACTGCTGCTGATCGTGGTCACGCCGGGCAGCCGGCCGAGATGCTCGCGGTGCAGCCGCTCATAATCGTCAAGGTCGCGGGCGACGATCTTCAGCCGGTAATCATGCGCGCCCGAGATCAGCGCGCATTCGACCACGCCGTCGATCGCCGCCACCGCGCGTTCGAACCGCGCCAGATCCTCCTCGACCTGGGTGCTGAGCGTGATGTCGACCAGCGCGGTGACATGAAAGCCGAGCCGGCGATGGCCAAGCCGCGCGCCATAGCCCTGGATCAGCCCGCCCGCCTCAAGCGCCTGGATGCGCCGCGTGCACGCCGACTGGGACAGGCCGACCCGTTCGGCAATCTGCGCGACAGGCAGCCGGGCATCGGCGGCAAGCGTCTTCAGGATATTGCGGTCGATCCGGTCCATACGCAGACATTCTCCGTTGTCTCGGCATATCGCGCATGATCCATGCACGCAATCGGCATCCGGCGCGGCGAAGTTGCAGGGATTCGCATGCCTGCTTTGCGCTATCGAACAGGTGACAACCCGAAGACTGGAGAGACAGACATGCGTGTCGGTGTGCCCAAGGAAATCAAGAATCACGAATATCGCGTCGGCCTGACCCCGCCGTCGGTGGCCGAACTGGTCGCGGCCGGCCATGAGGTGGTGGTCGAAACCCGCGCCGGCAGCGGCATCGATTTCGACGATCAGGATTATGTCGCCGCCGGCGCGCGGATCATGGGCAGCGCGGCCGAAGTGTTCGCCAATGCCGACATGATCGTGAAGGTGAAGGAGCCTCAGCCGGGCGAGATCGCGCTGCTCGAGAGCCGCCACCTGCTGTTCACCTATCTGCACCTGGCCGCCGACAAGCCGCAGGCCGAAGGGCTGATGAAGTCGGGCGCGACCTGCATCGCCTATGAAACCGTGACCGCGCGTGACGGCTCGCTGCCGCTCCTCAAGCCGATGTCGGAAGTCGCGGGGCGGATGTCGATCCAGGTCGGCGCGCATTATCTGGAAAAGGAACAGGGCGGCCGCGGCGTCCTGCTGGGCGGCGTGCCCGGCGTCGCGCCGGCGCGGGTGGCGATTCTGGGCGGCGGTGTCGCCGGGGTGAATGCCGCGCAGATGGCGGTCGGCATGCGCGCCGATGTCACCATCTACGACATCAACATGGCGCGGCTGGCCGAGCTGGACATGTTCTTTTCCAGCCAGATCAAGACCGCCTATGCGTCGAAGGCGGCGATCGCGGCGGCGGTGCGCAACGCCCATCTGGTGATCGGCGCGGTGCTGGTGCCGGGCGCGGCCGCGCCCAAGCTCGTCACCCGCGACATGCTGAAGACGATGAAGCGCGGCTCGGTGCTGGTCGACATCGCGATCGATCAGGGCGGCTGCTTTGAAACGTCGCGCGCGACCACGCACGACAATCCGGTGTTCGAAGTCGATGGCGTGACGCATTACTGCGTCGCCAACATGCCGGGCGCGGTTGCCCGCACCTCGGCCTTTGCGCTCAACAATGCGACGCTGCCGTTCGTGCTGCGCCTCGCCAATCTGGGCGCGGACGCGGCGATGGCCGCCGATGCGCATCTGGCCAATGGTCTCAACGTCTCGGGCGGCAAGATCCGCCACAAGGCGGTGGCCGAAGCGCTCGACCTGCCGTTCGACCCGGCCTGAGCCGGACGACAATGACGTCAGGGGCCGGATAAATCCGGCCCCCGAACTCAGAACAGCTCGTCGAGCAACAGGTGGAAGCGGAGCCGGGCCTCGTCCGGCTCGGCGATGCCATAGGCCGCGAGCATCGCCGCCTGCGCGTCCGCGCCATGCGCGGCAAGATCGTTCCACAGGATCGCCAGATCCTGCCACGGATCGGCAAGGCCCAGCCGGCCGACATCGATCATCCCGGCCACCGCCCCGTCGGCGATCAGCAGATTGCCGGTCGAAAAATCGCCATGCGTGACCACCCGGTGCAGCACCTCGGGCCGCGCCGCGACCAGTGCGTCCCACACCTGAGCGGCGGTCCAGCCCTGCCGTTCGGCATCGAAATCCGTCTCGTCGACCAGCCCGAGTTCGATATTGCGGCTCGCCGCCGCCATGCGCAGATCGGCCCCCATTTCGAACGGGCACTGGCCGGCGGGCAGCGCATGGAAATCGCGCAGATAGCGCCCCAGCAGCGAGGCGATCTCGACCGCGCGGTGCGGCTCGGCCGCGAGCACCGCATCGACCGTCATGCCCGACAGCGCCTCGGTCACCAGCCAGGCGGCCCCGCCCTCGCTGGCAAAAGCAAGCATCCGCGGCGCGGGCCAGCGGCCCTCGAGCCAGCGCAGCCGCGCCATTTCATTGGTCAGTTCATCGGCGACATGGCCGGTGCCATATTTCAGATAGGCGGGCTGATCGCCCTGCCGGGCGAACACCAGCCCACCGGATTCGCCCCCGGTGACCGGCACCCAATCGCCGTCGATCAAGGCCGGAAACGGCGTCGGCAGCGGGCAATCGGGCATGGCAACCTCCTCAGAGCATTGTCCGGGCCGGGCGGCTTTGCCCGGCGGCTCGGAAAATGCGACGCATCAATCGCCCGGAGCGGCCGATCCGATGCGTCCGGATCAGGCACCGCCCTAGGCGGGCAATTCGGCGATCCGAGCCTCCAGCTCGTCCCGCCACGGCGCATCGGCCGGGCTGCGGGCGAGCAGCTGCTGCCACAAATCCCGCGCTTCGTTGAAGCGGCCCGACTGGGCAAGCGCCAGCCCCATGAAGAAGGGCGGGCCGGGATGAAGCGGCGCGATCTCCGCGGCGCGCCGGAACGCGAACATCGCGGCCGGAGACACCTGCCCCTCATTATAGACGACAAATGCGTTGCCGAGCCCAAGCCACAGATCGGCGTCGCGCGGATAATCCTTCAATCCCCGGCGGATGAAGCCGATGGCAGCCGCCGGAACGCCAGCGCGCATCGCCCCGTCGGCGGCGATCAGATATTGCTGCGCCCCGCCCATGCGGTCGCCGAACTTTGCCCTGAGCGCGATTTCCGTCTCGGCCACCCGCGCCGCATCGGCACGCGGGGTGCGCGGCGCGCCGGGCAGATCGGGCCGCCCCTGCACCGCATAGCCGGCAAGGCCGAGCAGCAGCGCGGCGGCCACCGCCTCCCCGGCCGCGCGCGGCAGGCCCGCAAAGCGCCACATCGCGAGGCCGACCAGCAGCACCAGGCCGATCACCGGCAGCCATCCCGTCATCGCCGTTCCCCCCGCCGGAACCGCCCGCGCGCCAGCCATCCGCCCAGCACGAGCAGGATCAGCGGCGCGACCCACAAGGGCGCGGTAACCGCATCGACCGGCGGCTCGTACGTCACCCAGCGCCCATAGCGTTCGATCAGCCAGTCGCGGATCGATTCAGGGCTCTCGCCGGCGGCGATGCGGCTGCGCACCAGCGCGCGCATGTCGCCGGCCAGTTCGGCATCGCTGTCGGCAATCGACTGGCCCTGGCAGACGATGCAGCGCAGCGTCAGCATCAGATCGTGCGCCACCCGCTCCTTGGCCGGATCGGCCAGCTGTTCATGCGCATAGCGCGCCGGCGGCAGCGCGGAATCGGCCAGCACCGGCCCGGCCAGCGCCAGCGCCGCCCCCAGCGCACACCCGCGCAGCGCGATGCGATGCGCCGCGCTCATCGCGCCGCCTCGTCGAGACGGGCGAGGATGTCGGGAATATTCTCGGCGCGGATGTCGCCGATATGCTGGTGGCGGATGATCCCGCGCCCGTCGACGACAAAGGTTTCCGGCACCCCGGACGAGCCCATCGCCAGCTGCACGCGCGACACAGTGTCCGACCCGATATGGCGATAGGGATCGCCGTTGCGCGCGAGGAAGCCGGCGACATCCTGCGGCCGGTCGCGGATCGCGATCGCGTCGATCTCGACCCCGCGCCGCTTCAGCTCCATCAGCACCGGGGCTTCGGCGATACAGGGCACGCACCAGCTGGCGAATATGTTGAGCAGACGGGGCTTGCCGGTCGCCAGCGCGCGGCTGTCGAACCGCCCCCGGCCCGGCGCGCCTTCGGGCAGGTCGAACGCCGGCACCGGCTTGCCGACCATGCGCGAGGCGATGCTGCGGTCCGCCGGGCTATACAAGCCGTAAGCGACAAAGCCCAGAAAGGCGATGAACCCCGCCAGCGGCAGCCAGAGAATGAGCGCGCGCCTCATGCGAACGCCGCCACCGGCTGGCGCGCTGCGCGGCGCACCCGGCCGATAAGCGCCAGCGCACCGCCCAGCGCGATCAGCCCGCCGCCCAGCCAGATCAGCGTGACAAACGGCTTCCACCACAACCGCAGCTGCCAGCGTCCGCGCTCATCCTGCGCGCCCAGCACCGTATAGAGCTGCCCGTCCCATGCGGTGGCGATGGCCGATTCGCTGGTCTGGGTGACCGGATTGGGCCAGCTGCGTGCCTGCGGCTTGAGGGTGATCGGCGCGCGCGAACCGCGCTGCGCGACCAACGTGGCTTCAAGCGCCGTCCAGTTCGGCCCGGCGACCGGATCGATCGCCGCCAGCCTGACCGTATAGGGGCCGACGCTGCGCGCCTCGCCGGGATTGAGCGCGACCAGAGTTTCGCGGGTGAACGCGCTGTCGCACGCCATGCCGGCCAGCGACACGGCAACGCCCAGATGCGCGATCACCATGCCCCAGATGAACAGCGGCGTGCGCCGAAGGTTGCGGCCAAAGAGCGGCGCGACACTGGCCGCGCCGACGCCGATCGCGGTCACCAGCCCGAGCAGCGGCAGGATGCGGATGCCGGGTGCGAACAGCAGCACCGCGCCCAGCGCGCCAACCCCCGCCAGCATCGGCACCGCCAGCCGTCGGATCAGCGCCTGCGCCCGGTCGCGCCGCCAGCGCAGCAGCGGCCCCGCCGCCATCAGCACGAACATCAACAGCGCGAGCGGCCCGGCAGTGGCATCGAAATAGGGCGGGCCGACCGACAATTTCTCGCCCGACAGCGCCTCGGCGGCGAGCGGATAGAGCGTGCCGACAAACACCACGCCCAGGATCGCGGTCAGCAGCAGATTATTGCCAACGAGCGCGCCCTCGCGGCTCACCGGTTCGAACTGCGCGCCTTCCTTGACGGTCGCGATCCGCAGCCCGAACAGCGCCAGCGCGCCGCCGATATACAGCGCCAGCAGCGCAAGGATGAACGACCCGCGCTCCGGATCGACGGCAAAGGCGTGAACGCTGGTCAAAATGCCCGAACGGACGAGGAAGGTGCCGACCATCGACATTGAAAAGGCGATGACCGCCAGCATCACCGTCCAGGCGCGCAGCGCGTCGCGCGTCGCCAGCACGGTCACCGAATGCAGCAGCGCGGTCGCCGCCAGCCA
>DBAW01000163.1:1028-4006 GCA_002291855.1 Sphingomonas sp. UBA1000 | reverse complement strand
TAGCTGCCGGCGGTGATGCCCAGCGTCAGCATGATCCACGCCGCCAGCACCCAGGGCCGCATCGCGCGGGCGAAACCGGCATCGACCTCGCGCGTCAACAGCGCCCCGACCGCAAAGGAAAAGGCGACCGACAGCCCGACATAGCCAAGGTAAAGCGTCGGCGGGTGGAAGGCGAGGCCCGGATCCTGCAGCAGCGGATTGAGCCCCTGCCCCTCGGGCGCGGCCGGCGACAGCCGCGTGAACGGGTTGGACGAGAACAGCAGAAAGGCGAAAAACCCCAGCCCGATCGCCGCCTGCGCGGCGAGCGTCGCATGGCGCATCCGCGCGCTTACCCGGCGTTCGAACAGCGCAACCGCCGCGCCGGCCACGCCCAGGATCGTCACCCAGAGCAGCATCGAGCCTTCGTGATTTCCCCAGGTGCCGGCGATCTTGTAGAGCATCGGCTTGGCCGAATGGCTGTTGGCGGCCACCAGCCGCACCGACATGTCGGATTCGGTGAACAGCCAGACCAGCAGCATGAAGGCGAGCAGCGTCAGCAGCCCCTGCGCGACCGCCGCCGGGCCGACCACCGCCCCGCCGACCAGCCGCGCCGCATCGCTGCGCCCGGCAAAGGCGGTTGCCCCCATCACCAGCTGGAGCAGCGCCAGCGCCGCCGCCAGCCACAAGGCGGCAAGGCCTGCCTCCGCGATCATGGCTTCAGCGTCCCGGTCTTGTGGCGCTGCCCGTCCCCGCCCCGTTCCAGTTCGGGCGGCATATAACGCTCGTCATGCTTGGCCAGGATGTTGTCGGCGACGAACACCCCGTCAGGGCCGAACGCGCCTTCGGCAACGACGCCGCTATTTTCCTTGAACAGATCGGGCGGGATGCCGCGAAACCGCACCTGCGCCGTTGCCGGCCCGTCGGCGACGACGAAATCGATGGTCACGCCGTCCGCCGCGCGGCGGATCGATTTGTCGGCAACCATGCCGCCCAGCCGGATGCGCTGCCCCGGATCGACCGGGCTGCGCGCCAGATCGGCGGGCGAATAGAAATAGGCCGCCTGATCGCGCAATGCCGATGCCGCGAGCAGGCCAGCCCCGACCAGTGACGCCAGCGCGACCACGCCGAGCGTCAGTCTTTGATGCTTTGCCTTCATTTGCGCCGGATCGCCTCCGCCTCGCGCTCCGCCCGGCGCATCGCCGCCCAGGCGTGGAGCGACAGCCCCGCCGCACCCAGCACGGTGATCGCGTAAGCCGCGATGATATAGGGCCAATGGGTCATGCCGCCGCCAGCCGGCGCAGCCGCGCCTCGACCTTGGCACTCGCCAGCGTCGCGCGCATCCGCATCAGCACGATGGCGCCGAACAGCAGCGAAAAACCGAGCGTGGTGAAGGCGAGCGGCCACAGGATTTCAGGCGCAATCGCCGATCCGCGCACGGTGATGCTCGGCCCCTGATGCAGCGAGTTCCACCACACGACCGAACGGTTGATGATCGGCACATTGACCGCGCCGACCAGCCCGAAAATCGCCGTCGCGCGCGACACGCTGGTCTTTTCCTCGCTCGCCCCGGCAAGCGCGATATAGCCGATATAGAGGAACAGCAGCACGAGCATCGACGTCATCCGCCCGTCCCATTGCCACCAGGTGCCCCAGGTGCGGCTGCCCCAGATCGATCCGGAAATCAGGCAGATGGCGGTGAAATACGCCCCCGGCAGCGCAATCGCGCGCGCCGCGACCCCGGCCAGCGGATGCCGCCAGACCAGCTGGGTCAGGCTGGCAATCGCAATGCCGGTCCAGCCGCCCATGCCCAGCCATGCGGCCGGCACATGCACATACATGATGCGCACGCTTTCGCCCTGCAGATAATCGGGCGGGGCGAGCATCAGCCCGGCATAAAAGCCATAGAGGCACAACGCCGTGCCAAGACCGAACAGCCAAGGGGTGAGCGGCCGGGCAAGCCCAAGAAAACGGGTGGGATTCGCAAAGCCGTGCATGATGTAATGGCAATCTTAACCGACCGGGCGGCCAAGCGAAAGCGCCGATTGGCGGCTGGCGGACCGGTTTGCGGCCCGCCGCTCACGCATGGCCAGTCAGCCAGAGGCGCTCAGGCCCAAAGGCGATCAGGCCCAGAGGCGATCAGGCCCTGCCGATCAGCTGCTGCGCGATCCGGTCGGCGACATGGGCGGCGGGATCGCCGGTCGCGGCGCTTTCGGCCCAGACCTGTTCCAGCCGCTCGGGGATCTGGCGGATGCGCGCGCGCACCTCGGCCTCGTCGCCCTGCCCCAGATATTCCAGCCCGACATTGATGATGCCGCCGGCATTGATCACATAATCGGGCGCATAAAGGATGCCGCGGGCATGGATGCGGTCGCCATCGGCATGGGTGGCCAGCTGGTTATTCGCCCCGCCCGCCACGATGGGCGCGCGCAGCGCGGCGATGCTCGCCTCGGTCAGCACCGCGCCCAGCGCATTGGGGCTGATGACATCGGCCTCTATGGCCAGAATCTCGTCGGTGCCGGCGGTCGTCCCGCCCAGTTCGGCGGCAAGCGCTGCGGCGCGCGCCGCATTGACATCGGCAAGCGTCAGCCGCGCGCCTTCGGCCGCGAGCAGCCGGGCGACGCCGCCGCCGACGCTGCCGACGCCCTGGATCGCGACATGCACGCCCGCCATGTCCTCGCGGCCAAGCGCGCGACGCACCGCCGCCTTGATGCCCAGAAACACGCCATAAGCGGTGAACGGCCCGGGATCGCCGCCCGCGCTGCCCTGTTCGACCGGCAGGCCCGACACGAACCGGGTCTGGCGCGCGACCGCGACCATATCGGCGGTCGAAATGCCGACATCTTCGGCGGTGACATAACGGCCGCCGAGCAAATCGACCGCGCGGCCGAATGCGGCGAGCATCGCCTCGGTCTTGGTGCCGTCGGCATCGGCCAGAATCACGCCCTTGCCGCCGCCCAGCGGCAGCCCGGCCATCGCGTTCTTGTAGCTCATGCCGCGCG
>DBAW01000163.1:454-645 GCA_002291855.1 Sphingomonas sp. UBA1000 | reverse complement strand
AACGCGCGCCGCCCGCCGCCGGGCCGAGCGCGGTCGAATGCACGGCAACCACCGCCGTCAGACCGCTGTCGCGGTCGCGGAACAGGTGCACGCCCTCATGGTCGTCAAAATCCGGCAAATCCCAGACGTTCACGGCAAACCCTTATCAAATCAAGATGATGGGGCGATCGACGGGACTTGAACCCGCAACC
>DBAW01000163.1:0-139 GCA_002291855.1 Sphingomonas sp. UBA1000 | reverse complement strand
GACGGGACTTGAACCCGCAACCCCTGGTACCACAAACCAGTGCTCTAACCGATTGAGCTACGATCGCCGTAACGGCTGGAACCGCGGCGGGCACATAGGAGCGCATATGCCCCCGCGTCAAGCACATGGCGCACCGCCA
>DBAW01000016.1:596-5468 GCA_002291855.1 Sphingomonas sp. UBA1000 | reverse complement strand
TTCCCAACAAACGACTCCCGGTGCCGTTCTTCCCAAACAAAAACACCCGGTGCCGCGATCAAACAACTCCCGGTGCCGTTGTTCGGCGCTAACCACTCCCGGTGCGGCGGCAGCGCTCAGAGCAATATTTGACCTGATCCCAGTCGCGCGCCCATTTCTTGCGCCACGCGAACGGCCGCTGGCACACCGGGCACATTTTTTCGGGCAGATGCGGCTTCTTGTGCATGACCGGCTGGCTCCTGCCCCGGCGGTCCGGGCGATGCGCGCCCGATGAGAATGCCTGGATGCCCCGCGAGGATTCGAACCTCGATAGACGGAGTCAGAGTCCGTAGTCTTACCATTAGACGACGGGGCAATGGCGAGGCGGCGAAATAGGGGGGGCGCGCCGGTCTGTCAACGCCCGGCGCGCCGCCTCCGCATTTGCCCGGGGGTAGCCCCGGTGCGGGCCTCAGCCCGCGACCCCGTCATCCTTGAGCAGGCCGAGCGTGCGCAGCCGCTGATTGAGATAGCCCTGCGCCGAAATCGGCTCGGGATAGCGATTCGGCCGGTCCGGCCCGATGCAACCGGGCAGGGTGTCGATGATGAAATCGGGTGCCGGGTGCAGGAAGAACGGCATCGAATAACGCGGCACCCCCCGCCGCTCGGGCGGCGGGTTGACGACCCGGTGGGTGGTCGAGGGCAGGACATGGTTCGTCAGCCGCTGCAGCATGTCGCCGACATTGACGACCAGCGCGCCTTCGGGGGGATCGACGGCCAGCCACTGGCCATCGCGGTCGAGCAATTGCAGCCCGGCCTCCTCGGCCCCCAGCAACAGGGTGATGAGGTTGATATCCTCATGCGCGCCGGCGCGCACGCCGGGCGCATCGGCCGACACCGGCGGATAATGCAGCAGCCGCATCACGCTGTTGCCATCGGCCACCGCCGGCACGAACCAGTCATCGGCCAGCCCCAGATGACGGGCAATCGCCGCCAGCAGCCGCGCCCCCGCCCGGTCGAACTGGGCGAACAGCGCCTGAAACACCTGGCGAAACTCGGGCAGCTCTTCGGGCCAGAGGTTGGCGGGCATGTCGGCGGCGAAGCGGTGACCGGCCGGCAGGTCGCGCCCGACATGCCAGAACTCCTTCAGGTCATTCTCGGTCGCGCCCTTGGCGGTTTCGATGCCGAACGGCGTATAGCCGCGCTGCCCGGCCAGCCCGGCGACGTGGTAACGGGCCTTGGCTGCGACCGGCAGCTCGAAAAACGCCCGGGTCAGCGCCCAGGCGCGGTCGATCAGCGCCGCGTCGATGCCATGGTCGCACACGACCGCGAAACCGAAGCGTTCGAAGGAACCGCCCAGCCGGGCGGCAAAGCCCGCCGGGTCCTGGTCCTGTTCGGCCAGCGACAGCGGCGGGATCTTGCGGGTGTCTGTGTCGATCATCGGGCCTTCCTAAGCGGCAATGGCGGGCTTTGAATATCCGTTTTTGCCCCGGGACGCTTTTTTGCCGCCACGGCTTTTTGCCCCCGCCCCCTTTCGCTGCCGCACGTGCCGGGCCATGGCAAAGGCGTGCACCGCCCGATTTCCCCCGCTTCGTCCGCTTCGTCCCGCCTGCGCCAGCCGGGCTTTGCCGAGTTTGTCACGCTGATCGCCGCGCTGATGGCGATGACGGCGCTGGCGATCGATTCGATGCTGCCGGCGCTGCCCGCGATCGGCGCGGATCTGGGCGTCGAATCGGCCAATGACCGGCAATGGGTTATCTCCGCATTCGTGCTCGGCATGGGGTTGGGCCAGATCGTCCATGGCCCGCTGTCCGACCGATTCGGCCGCCGGCCGGTGCTGCTGGGCAGCCTGGCGCTCGGCCTGATCTGCAATCTGGTCGCGGCCACAGCCGGCAGCTTTGCGCTGCTGGTCGCCGCGCGCGTGGCGAGCGGGCTGGTGACCGCCTCGTCGCGCGTGCTCGCCGTGTCGATCGTGCGCGACCGGTTTGCCGGGGCCGAAATGGCGCGGGTGATGAGCCTTGCGACCATCGTGTTTCTGGCCGCGCCGATCCTCGCGCCCAGCATCGGCCAGCTGATCCTGCTGGTCGCCCCCTGGCGCGCGATCTTCGCCGTGCTGGCGGCAGCCGGGCTGGCAGTGATGCTGTGGGCGGGCCTCCGCCTGCCCGAAACCCTGCCGCCAGACCGGCGGGTGGCATTCAGCCTCGCCGCCCTTGGCCGGGGCTTTGCCGCGGTGATCGGCAACCGCATCGCCATCGGCTATACGCTTGCCGGCACGCTGCTGCTCGGCGCGCTTTACGGTTACATCCTGTCGGTCCAGCAGATTTTCGAGACGGTGTTCCACGCGCCCGCGCTGTTCCCGGCGGTGTTTGCCGCCACCGCCGCGGCGATGGGCGTCGCTGCCTATCTGAATTCGCGGATCGTCACCCGGCTCGGCCCGCGCCATGTGTCGCACCGGGCGCTGGCCGGCTATGTCGTGCTCGCCGCCGTGCATCTGGCGATCAGCATGGCGGGGCATGAAAGCCTGATCAGCTTTGCGCTGCTGCAAGCGGCGGCGCTGGCCTGTTTCGGGTTGGCCACGGCCAATATGACCGCAATCGCGATGGAGCCGATGGGACGGATCGCGGGCATGGCCTCCAGCGTGCAGGGGCTGATCCAGATCCTGGCCGGGGCGGGCATCGGCATCGTGATCGGTCAGGCGTTTGACGGCACGACCCGGCCGCTGTTCGCGGGCGCGGTGATCGCCGGGCTGGCCGCGCTCGCCATCATCGCGCTGGCCGAGCGCGGCCGGCTGTTCCGTCCCGCCTGACCGGGAGGCAGCACCCCCCGGTCATCGGCAGATCAGCGGCGCAGCGGCGCGCAGCGGCGCTTGCTGCCGCGGTCGATCTCGCGGCCGAGCAGCGCCCCGCCCGCCGCGCCCACGACGGTGCCGAGCGTCCGGTCACGCCCGCCATCGACGGCGCGGCCGAGCAGCGCGCCCGCCGCGCCGCCGACGATCAGCCCGGTGGTGCCATTGGGGCGACGGCAATAGGTGCGCCCGTCGCGCCCGCGCCATTCGCGATACTGCGCCTCGGCGCTGTCCAGCGGAACGACGGCCGCCGGCACGGCGAGCATGGCGGCACCGATGGAAAGAGTGAGGATACGCATGTTCAGCTCCTGCTGTTTCGCTCGAAAAATCATATCACCCCGGAACGGAGCGTGCGGCAATCATCGCAGCCCGGCGCTGAACAGCCGACAACGGCGCTGACAGAAACGCCGCGGCCGGCACGATTCCCGCTCGGCTCCCCGCCCGAATGTCTCGTTTCGGCGCAGTCGGTGGCGACGCCCGCGTTAACCGCGCATTTGCTTGGAGCGGGCTAGATTGCGCGGCAGATAGGCCTTCAGGCCCGGGCCGGACGCTGCCGGTTTCCGGCCAGAGTCGAACGGGCCAGAGATGGACAGGCCGGTGTTGAACAGGGGTGTGACGATGCGAAGCGTGACGGAGATCGCAGCCAAGGGGTTCGGCCTGGCAGCCGCGCTGCTGATCGGTGCAGCGGCGGATGCGGCTACCTTCATCACCACCGTCCGCGGCGTCGTGACCGAACAATTCGTCACGCCGCTGACCCGGCCGGGCGCGACCAGCCCGATCAACGTCGGCGACGAAGTGGTGGCGACGTTCCGCTACACGCTGCCGGCGGGATCGACCGCCGGGCAGACGGTTGCGATGTTCAATGGCAATCTGGCGACCTTCCGGATCGGCGGCATCAGCTGGACGTCGGATGCCGACCATCTGGGCGCGCTCGCCCCGCCCCGGCTGACGACGGGCGCGGACCCGCTCAGCGACTATTTCTCGACGATGGAAAACACCGCCGGCGATCTGCGCATCCGGCGCAACAGCTTCACCATCAGCCATTTCGGCTATGATCTTTATGAAGGCCCCGGCTTTCGCGGGACGTTCGACCCGGCGACCGCGATCACCAGCGAAATCGAAATGGGCAATCTGAGCGTCACCAACCTCGCCGCCGTTCCCGAACTGGCGATGTGGGCGCAGCTGATCGCCGGCTTTGGCGCAATCGGCATCGCCGTCCGCCAGCGCCGCTCGCGCCGGATGAAGTGGCAGGGGCTGGTCGCCCGGCTGAGCGGGCGCGTCCGCGAGGGCTGAGGCCCGCCCCGCCTCCCCCGAAGATCGCACCAAAGAAGATCGCACCGAATCGGCGCAAGCGCGGCTTCGCAGCGGCGCGGCCGCGCCCTAATCTTGTCCCGCCCGGCGACCGCCGGCCAAGGAGGACATCAGATGCTCGCAGCGGGGCGGATCAGCCATCTCAACCTGCCGGTGCGCGATTTCGACGCCTCGCTCGATTTCTATGTCCGGCGGCTCGGCCTTGGCTATGTGCGCCATCTGCGCCCCGGCAAGGTGATTCTCGACTGGGCGGGCTTTGCCTTTTTCATCGAAGCGGCACCGGACATTGCGGCGCATCCGCGCTTTCATTTCGGCATCGAGACCACGACCGACGGGGTGCGCGACTGGGAAGCACGGCTTGCCCGCGCCGGCATCGCCCAGGTGGTCGGCCCGCAGCCCACGGGTCTCGCCGACACCTATGTGACGCCCGATGGCATCCGCACCGTGCTGTATTTCGCCGATCCGACCGGCCATGTCATCGAGGTCTATTCGCATATCGGCGTCGACACCGGCCATGTCGATCCGCACTGGGCGGCGGTGTCGGGCGGGGCTGATCGGGCGTAGCCGAGATCGGGCGGGCGGGGCTGGTCAGCCGGGCAGCGTGCCGATCATGATCGCGGGCGCGGGCCGTTCGATGGTCGCACAGCCGGCGGCGCGCAGCATCGCCGCCACCTCGCCCGCGCGATAGGGCCGGCCGGCGCGGGTTTCGACCATCAGCACCAGCGCGAACAGCGCGCCGC
>DBAW01000016.1:0-259 GCA_002291855.1 Sphingomonas sp. UBA1000 | reverse complement strand
CAGCGCGAACAGCGCGCCGCCCGCGGCACTCGTCCCGTCATCGTCGAGAAAATTGTCACGCACGGCGATCCGCCCGCCCGGCTCCAGCGCCGCCGCCACCCGGCAGAGCAGCGCCGCCGCCGCATCGGGCGGCTCGCCGTGCAGGACATTGCTGATCAGCGCCAGATCATATGGCCCGCCCAGCGGATCGCGGTGGAAATCGCCGGGCAGAAAGCCGATGCGCGGCGCAGCGGGATCGGCGGCGATGATGTCGCGCGCG
>DBAW01000090.1 GCA_002291855.1 Sphingomonas sp. UBA1000 | reverse complement strand
CGGCGATCAGCCGGGCAAGGCGCGGCCCGTCCGCCGAGGTGCCGAACCCGTCCAGCAGGCGCAGCACCAGCCGCCGCACCAGTTCCGCCGGCAGGCCGCGCGGATCGAGCGTGTCGCCCGCGATCCGGTCCGCCGCCAGCTGCGTCGCCGCCCAGTCGAGCGCCGCCTCGGCCTCGGCCAGAATCGCCGCGCTGTGCGCCAGCCGCGCCGGATCGAGCAATGGCGTCGCCGCGATCAGCCGGCGGGCATGGGTGCGGTCGAACCGGGGATCGTCGTTCGACGGATCGGCGACAGGCTGGATCCCGGCGGCATCGACCACCGCGCGCAGCTCCGCCCGCCGCCAGCCGAGCACCGGGCGAATGAGGGTGATGCCGGGGGCAAGCGGGCGCTGGCGGCGGACCCCGGCCAGCCCGGCCAGCCCGGCCCCGCGCGCCAGCCGCATCAGCAGCGTTTCCGCCTGATCATCGGCGTGATGGGCGGTGGCAACATGGCTGAGGCCCGCATCCGCCGCCCAGCCGGCAAGCGCATGGTAGCGTGCCGCGCGCGCGCCGGCCTGCACCGATCCGGTGACCTGCACCCGCAGCACATCATGCGCGACGCCCAGTTGCGCGCAGATCTGGCCGACCATCCGGGCCTCCGCCACCGCCTCGGCGCGCAGCCCGTGATCGACGGTCGCGGCATAGACCCGGCCCGGCCGCTCGCCCGCCGCCAGCAGAAGCAGCGCCAGCGAATCCGGCCCGCCGGATACGGCAATGCCGATCCGCGCGTCTTCGGCGATGTCGGACAGGATGCGGCGCATGATCGCCCGGTCTAGAGCGAATCACCCTTGGGGGAAATGCGCCTTTCCCGCCAGGGGCACGCCATTCCGGTCTGGCTGCCGACCCGGCGGCGGAAGGCCGGGCCGGTCGGCGCTCAGTGCACGGTGCCGTCAGTTTCGGCGGCGGCCAGGAACAGCACCAGCCGCTCGACCTGACGCCAGCGGCAGAAATCGATCACATTGCCCAGATCGCGGCTGCGATCGGCGCGCGCGGCGGCCTCAAATCCGGCATCGTCGCCGAACCGTGCCAGAAGATCGGTGGCGGCGGCCAGCGTCGCCCGATCGGCCACATAGAGCATCTGCTCCATGCATCACTCCCCTTAAGTCCGCCAAGCATGATCCAAGTCGCGTGCCAGAAACGGGATTTTCGCCTGTGCGGCGGCTTGCAGAGGTCAATGCCGCGTTGACCAAGTGCCAGCGGGGGACAGATGGACCGGCTGGCGTATCGTGGCGGGACATGGCATGGGCCAGCGCGTGGCTGAACCCAAATCCCCCCGCGCCGCTGGCTGCCTGTTTGCGATCCTGCCTCTGGGCGGGGCGATTGCCCTTGGTCTTGCCGGTCAGCCGGTGATCGGCCTGCTCGCCGGGACCGGGCTGGCGGCGGTGCTCGCCACCCTGTTCTGGCTGGTCGACCGCCGCCGCGCCTGAGCTGGCGGGTCAGGGGGCGGCAGGGCTGCCGTCCGGCCCGAATTTGCCCACTTCGTCGCCCCACAGGTCCCAGCCGGGGCGCAGCGTGCGCGCGAACATCTCCAGCCGGCTTGCCTCGGGATAAAGCCGCTCGATCGCCTCGGCGACGGCATCGGGCTTCTGGCTATGGGCGCGGCGCGGGGCGAGGACGACGTTCGACACCGCCTCGTCGGCCAGCTTCATCGGCCGGCCCTTGGCAACCCGGCTGGCGGCGATCACATATTCGGCGGTCGGCTTGACGATCGACGGGCGCACCCCCTGCGCGCGGATCGGGCCGCCATCCTTGCGCGCCTTCACCCAGACAAAGGCGATGCCCCGGAAATGCAGCTGCCATGCGGCAAGGCACGCCATGGCGACGTCGAGCCGGGGCGAGGTGGCCCACAGGAACAGCACGCCGCGTTCGGCCAGCAGATCGGGGATGGGCAGGCGGACAATCGCGTCGTCGGGCGCAGTCGCATAGAATTTTGCCGCCGCGCCCCATTTGTTCTGCTGGCCATAATAGGACCAGGGCGGATCGGCCAGGATCACGTCATATTGCCGGTCGGGCAGATCGCGCCACCGCGTCATCGGCAGCGCGCGGCCTTGCGTCCCTTGTCGAACTGCGCCTTCTGCGCGGCGGTCAGGCTGCGGCCATAGACGCTGTCCAGCTCCAGATAGACCTTGCAGGCATCGGCGGGCTTTTTGAGCTGCACCAGCGCTTCGCCGAGCGCCAACAGGCTGTCGGTCGCGCGCGCGCCTTTCGGGAATTTCTGGTAATTTTCGTAAAAGGCGACGGCGGCCAGCGCGATCTTGCCATCGTCCATATACAGCCGGCCGAGCATGTTCTGCGCATAGGAGGCGCGGCGGTGTTCGGGATGCTTCTCGACCACCTTTTTCAGCTCGGTCTCGGCGGCGGCATAGTCCTTGGCCTGCCACAGGCGGAACCCGTGAATATAGCTGTCCTCGGCATCGTCGCCGGTGCGCGGGCGCAGCACGGCGGTTGCCGCCGTGTCGGTGGTGACGGTGCGCGCGGGCGCGGGCGCGGGCG
>DBAW01000129.1:598-4724 GCA_002291855.1 Sphingomonas sp. UBA1000 | reverse complement strand
ACAGCCTGCCGCACACCGCGACCGGCAAGCTCCTGAAAACCGCGCTGCGCGACCAGTATCGCGATTACCGGCTGGCCACGGTCGCGGCCTGAGCGGGTTCTGAAGGTTTGAAGCGGCCGATCCGCAGCAACCGGATCGGCCGCTTCAGAGCGGGCCGGGCGCTGTCGGCGCAGGGCAGTGGCCGCGCCGGGGCATCCGGCTGGGCGAACAGCCGCGTCCCGAATCCAGCCTTGGCGATGGATGGTGCCAGCCACGGCTGCGGCGGGCAAAACAGCAGATGCAGCCATGCTTCTTGGCCCCACGCGTTGGGAGCGCGATTTTTCAGCGGGTTGTGGGAGGGGGTGAGCTTGAAAAGCTCATATCCGCTTTATGAGCTGCCCGGAAAAAAACTGCCGTTCGGCTATCGACCGCGTTGCGGAAAGTGAGACCAGTTGGTCTCGACTGAAAACGCGGACGAACTATGCTCTGAGCCGCTACATCGCGAAGTTACAATTGGGAGGCGAGCGCATTCGCCCCCCCCCTTGTAGAGGTTTAATGCGCCCTCCGGGATAAGGCCGTCAGCTGCGCAATGGCTTCTTGGACCCTGTCAAAGACGTCTGCGTCATATTGGACAGCCTCTTTCATTTTTTTGACCATATTTTTTGATTCGATTTCGTTTACTTCTACAGATACGTGCGCATCTGCCAATGTCATCGTAATCGTGAAGCCGGCCGAACTTCTGGTGGCTGTGATTTGTGGAAATCCAGAAGTTCCAAGACAATTTTCGGCTGCATCATGAACCAAAATGAGTGCCACACTGGCGCACAAGTCACCCGTCGTGAATCCAAGCTCATCTATCAGCATTCAGCTTCCCCCTCAGATCAGAGGCGAGGTCATATTTCCGCGCCAAGCCGTCCCATCATAATCGGTTAGTTAGTTGATATCGATTGCAATATCGATTGTTGCACTCGGCCGCAGCTGCGTCGCTCATGGGATTTTGCCTTCCGATCGCAGTCTTGCCAGTTCCTCCTGAACCGCTGATCTCTGGCCGAAGGCGATCTTGTAACGCACTCGGCACCGGCATCCGACCACCTCGTCATCGGACGCGCCAAGGGAGCGATCACCGGGATACATGAGCTTAGCTCCCGTCACAGGAGAAACAAAACACTCCTTGAAACCCACGATGCTTTGCCCATCCAGCGCCCTGTGTGAAGGGCGCACCCTGTCGTCTCCGCAGCTGTCCCAAATCCTTGTCACTGCTGATTCCGGCAGATCACTTTTCTCGATTGCGGCTTTGATCGAAAAGTGCCGTGACCTGCTGATTGCAGAAAGCATTTCTGTCTGAGCGATCAGGTCCGCTTTTTGCTTTAAAATTCTGGCTCCGAACTGGTTGACTAACAATTGTATTTTCTCTGACGGAACCGGCTGCCTCTCTCGAATGGCCTTGTGCAGTGACCTGTCATATTTTTTATTTCTCAGATCGAATTCAAAATAAGAATTATTTAGTTCTACAAGGGATTTTTCGAAGGCCCCAATGATATTCTTCTCACTTGCATCGAGCGTAATTGAGCCACCCTCTCGCTTACCAGTCTTGGGATCAATCCTGCCCGCCAGTTCCAAGCCGACGCGGCGAGGGTTGTGACCCTCCTGAAATCCGTCAGCAATAGTATCCTGAACCCTGCCTCGCCACAGGCCAGCCAGGGTGGTGAAAGCGCTGTCGGACTTCTCCCGCAGCCAGTTCTCAGCAGCCTTGTTTCGTGATCTGATCATCTTCAACCAGAGTCCCTCCTGCCATTCGATGAACTTATCTCAATATCGTTGAATCTGCTACCAGTTCCGGGACGCAGGCCGTCATGAATGTAACGAGCTGAAAGATCAGCTTTCTCGGTCTTAAATCCCAACACCAGCAATTCGCCTTCCCACCCACTTCCAGTCATTCGGGCTTCGTCACGCTACGCCTGAAAATGGACATGTGAGTTGGCAGTATACGAACGCCGCTCCACGCCCGCAGCCGCGATACGCGTTGATCGGGCGGTCGAACCGCCGGCCGGAGCATGTTCGAGCCGGGCGGACTCACCCCGCCGCCCCCCCGATCAGCGTTCGTTGAGGCGCGGCATCAGATCGACGAGGTTGCAGGGGCGGTGGCGGCTGTCGAGCTGGTGGACGAGGATCTGGTCCCAGCCGTCGCGCACCGCTCCGGTCGATCCGGGCAGGGCGAACACATAGGTGCCGCCCGCCAGCACCGCCATCGCCCGCGACTGCATGGTCGAGGTGCCGATGCTGGCAAAGCTCAGCCAGCGGAACAGCTCGCCAAAGCCCGGAATCTCCTTGCCGCCAAGCATCGCGAGCGCTTCGGGCGTGACGTCGCGGCCGGTCAGGCCGGTGCCGCCGGTGGTGATGATGCAGTCGATCGCCGGATCGGCCACCCAGCCGCGCAGCCGGGCGGCGATTGCGTCGACATCGTCGCGCGCGATCGCGCGTGCGGCGAGGCTGTGGCCGGCCCCGGTCAGCCGTTCGACCAGCAGATCGCCCGAGCGGTCGTCCGCCGGCCCGCGCGTGTCGGAAATGGTGAGGACTGCAATGGCAACCGGCACGAACGGCCGCGTGGCGTCAATCGGCACGCGCCGCCTCGCCATCGCCCGCCGTCGGGGCATCCAGCGCCGCCGTGCGCACCGGGCCGATCGCCTCGGGCGCCAGCCGCACCGCATAGGCACCGGGCAGGCCGGGAAAGCGCGGCCACATGCCCTGCGCCATCGCCTTCAGGCTGGCCGAGGGCTTGCCGCCATTGCGCTGATACATCCAGTAATTGCGCATCACCGTCGCGACATAGCCGCGCGTTTCCCAATAGGGGATGCTTTCGATGAACAGCAGCGGATCGCCCTGATCGCGCACCTTGACGTTCCACTGGTCGAGGACGCCCGGCCCGGCATTATAGCCGGCAATCACCTTGGGCAGCAGCCCGCCGGTCGGGCGATAGTCGCGCACCTGCTCCAGCCGCGCCTGACCGAACTCCAGATTGGTCGAGGGCCGCATCAGCAGCGCCCGGTCAACCGGGCCTTGACCGCGCCGGCGGGCGATCAGATCGGCGGTGCCGGGCATGACCTGCATGATGCCATACGCCCCGGCCGGGCTGACGGCGCGCGCCTCGAACCGCGATTCCTGCAGCGCATGGGCAAAGACCAGCTCGCGCTCGACGCGCCAGCCGCCATCGGGCGTCCATTCGGGCGTCGGATAGCGGGCAACGATGCTCGCCCGCGCGCCGACCGGGCCGTTATGGGCCAGATACAGCTGGGTGTCGGGCAGGTTCAGCCGCGCCGCCAGCGCCGCCAGCGCCTGATGATCGGCGGGCGCGCCGATCCGCGCCTGATAACGCAGCACCCGGTCGGCATGGTCGGCCTCGCCCAGCGCGGCCAGCGCCTGCGCCAGCGCGACATTGCCGATCCGCGCCAGCCGGGGCCAGTCACGGTCGAGGCGGGCGAAATCATGGATGGGCTGGGTGGCGATGCCCAGTGCCTGCGCGGCGAGCAGGCCGTAAAATGTTTCCTGATGCTGCGCCGCCGCGCGCAGCCGCGCCTGCACCAGATCGGGCCGCCCGCGCGCCATATCGGCCCGTGACGTCCAGTAATGGCCGGCGGCGCGGGTTTCGGCATCGCCGCCCGCCGCCGCCACCCGCGCGAATGCCTCCGCCGCCGCCCCCAGATCGCGCTGACGCCAGGCGGCCAGGCCCAGCGTCCAGTCGGCCTGCACGCGCCATTCGCCTTCGCCCCCGGCGGCAAGCGTGGCGAGCCGGCGGGCATTGGCATCGTCGCCGTTCAGATAATAGACCCAAGCGACACGCTGCCGCCATTCGGTCAGCGCCGCGCCCGACAGCCGCGCTTCTTCGGCGGTGAGCAAGGCTTCGCACCCGGCGGGGTCATCGCTCTTGATCAGCGGCTGGATGCGCGGGGCAAGCTCTGCCGCCACCGGGTCGGTGCGCGTCGGCTGGGCGCGCCCGCGCACCGGCGCGCTGCCGAGCCAGGTGAATTTCTGGAACGCCGGCAAGGGCGGCAGATCGGCCACCCCGCGCTTCTGCGCCATCGCGGCCAGTTGCGGACCCTGCGGCAGATCGGGCGCGGCGGCGAGCAGCGCGGCCAGCGCCTCGGCCTCG
>DBAW01000129.1:0-268 GCA_002291855.1 Sphingomonas sp. UBA1000 | reverse complement strand
CCTCGGCCTCGACGCGTGGCGACCCCTTGGCCGTGAACAGCTCGGCCCGTGCATAGGATTTGAGCGGTCCGTCGGGTTGCGCGTCGATCCGCGCGGCGGCATCTGCCCATGCCCCGGCACGCAGCGCGAGGAAGATCGCCGTCCATGCCTCGCGCGCGGCCGGCGTCAGCGCCGCAGGCGGGGCGGGCGGGGCGTCGCCCGTCGCGCCGGGCTGCGTTGGGGCAGGGCCGGTCTCCGCCCCCGCCGCCACAGGCACGGCGCACGCTGC
>DBAW01000271.1 GCA_002291855.1 Sphingomonas sp. UBA1000 | reverse complement strand
CATCATCAGGTCGGCGAGTTCGTCGACAATGACGACGATCTGCGGCAGCGGTTCATAGACCAGCTGCTCTTCCTCATAGAGCGGCTGGCCGGTCTCAGCGTCATAGCCGGTCTGCACGCGGCGGCCGAGCGGCTGGCCCTTGGCCTTGGCGAGCCGCACCTTCTCGTTGAAGCTGGCCAGCGACCGCACCGAGACCGAGGCCATCATCCGGTAGCGCTCCTCCATCTGCTCGACCGCCCAGCGCAGCGCGCGGATCGCCTTGGGCGGTTCGGTGACCACCGGGGCCAGCAGATGGGGAATGTCGTCATAGATGCTCAACTCGAGCATCTTGGGATCGATCATGATCATCCGGCACTGGTCGGGCGTCAGCCGGTAGAGCAGCGACAGGATCATCGCATTCAGGCCGACCGACTTGCCCGACCCGGTGGTGCCGGCGACCAGCAGATGCGGCATCGGGGCCAGATCGGCGATCACCGGATCGCCGGCGATGTTCTTGCCCAGAATGATCGGCAGCGATCCGGCCTGATCGGCAAAGGCGCTGCTCGCCACCAGTTCGTGCAGCACCACCGCCTCGCGCTTCTGGTTGGGCAGTTCGATGCCGATCACCGTGCGGCCCGGAATCGTGGCAACGCGCGCCGACAGTGCCGACATGTTGCGGGCAATGTCGTCGGCCAGCTGGATCACGCGGCTGGCCTTGATGCCGGCGGCGGGTTCCAGTTCGTACATGGTGACGACCGGGCCGGGGCGCACCTCGACGATCGAGCCTTTGACGTGGAAATCGTCGAGCACGCTTTCGAGCAGCCGGGCATTGCGTTCGAGCGCGGCGGTGTCGAGCGTGCCGCCGCTGGACGGCGGTGCCGGGCGCAGCAGGTCGAGCGGGGGCAGGGCGTAACGGTCCTTGAGGTCTAGGCTTGCCTGCACCGGCGGCTGCGGGCGCGGGTCCTTGTCCTTTTTCTCGGGCACCGAGATGACCGGCGGCGGCCGGTGATCGGCCTCGACCGGGCGGCGCTTTTCGGCCGGGGCGCGCGGGCGCTTGACCGGGGCGGGGGCGTCGTCTGCCCAGATATCGCCATCCGCCGCGCGCCGGGCGCGCCGCCGCAACAGCCAGTCGCGCTCGATCTCGTCCAGTTCGAGGCACAGCGTCCAGACGATCAGCCCGGCCAGCCCGGCGACCGCGACCAGCCCGGCCCCGGTCCAGTCGCGCACCGCCGGATCGGCAATCGCCGACAGGCCAAGCTGGCCCAGCTGCGCGCCGAGATGGCCGAGCACGCCGCCCACGCCCGCCGGCAGGCCGGGGATCGCGCCCGGGCGGATGCCCGCCGCCGCCGCGCCGATCAGCGCGATGCCGACCAGCGCGACCGGCAGGTTGCGCCGCCAGCGCCCGACCGCGCGGTCATGATAGAGGCGCAGCGCCATCAGGCCGAGCATCGGCAGCATCAGGCCGATGGCCGGCCCAAAGCCGGTCAGCAGCAGATCGGCCGCCCAGGCCCCCGGCGTGCCGACCCAATTGCCCGGCGCACCGGCGGCAGCGGTGTTGAGCGCGGCATCGCTGGGGCGGTAGCTGATCAGCGCCAGCGCGAGCAGCAGCGCGACCGCCGCCAGCGCGACCGCACCGGCCACCGCCGCACCGCGCTGCACGCCGCGCGCCACCGCCTGGCGCCAGCCGGGCATATCCTCGTCCGCCACCTGCGTCGCCATCGCCTTCATCTCCAGCGTCCATCGCCCGCCTGCGCGCCTGCTGCCCACCGAGACGGCGGGGCGGCTTTGTGCGCGAAATGTTCCCGGCTCCGCCCATGTCGCCCAGCCGGACTCCGGCGTCAAGCGCAGCACCGAACGGAGAGAGATCCGCGCTGGCCGCATGACGCGCAAGGCGTTATCTGTCGGGCCATGGACAGCGACGTCATCATCCTCGGCGGCGGCCTTGTGGGCCTGACACTGGCGCTGGCGCTCGATGCGCATGGCCTGTCATCGACCGTCATCGACCCGGCCGAACCGGCAACCGTGCTCGCCCCCGCTTTTGACGGGCGCGCATCCGCCATCGCCTCGGCGAGCTGGCGGATGCTGGAGGCGATCGGGCTTGGCGCGCGGCTGGAGGGCAAGGGCTGCCCGATTGCCGCGATCCGGGTGTCGGACGGGCTGAAACCCGGCGCGCTCGATTTCGCGCCCGCCGCCGATGACGGCGCGCTGGGCATCATGTTCGAGAACCGCGCGCTGCGCCACGCGCTTCATGCTGCCGCCGCCGATGCCGCCAATGTCACATTGCTGATGCCGGCCCGGCCGGTCGCGACCGAACGCGGCGAACATGGCGTCATGGTGCGGCTGGCCGATGGCCGCGAGGTGCGCGCGCCGCTGCTGATCGCTGCCGAGGGGCGGCAGTCGCCGACGCGCGAGGCGGCGGGCATCCCGATTGCGCGCTGGCAATATGAACATGTCGCGATCATCGCCGCGATCGAGCATGAACGCCCGCACGACAATATCGCTTATGAGATTTTCTATCCCGAAGGGCCGTTCGCGATCCTGCCGATGCTGCCGGGCAACCGGTCGGGGCTGGTCTGGTCGGTCACCCGCGACGACGCGCCCGGCTATCTGAAGCTCGGCCCGCGCGGCTTTGTCGCCGAACTGCACAAGAAAATGGGCGGGCTGCTCGGCGAGATGACGCTTGCGGCACCGCTGTCCAGCTATCCGCTCGGCTTTCACCATGCCGCGCGGATCACCGATCACCGGCTGGCGCTGGTCGGCGATGCCGCGCATGGCATCCATCCGATTGCCGGCCAGGGCCTCAATCTCGGGCTGCGCGATGCTGCCGCGCTGACCGAGGTGCTGGTCGATGGGGCGCGGCTGGGCCTCGATCTGGGCGATCCGCAGCTGATGGACCGCTATCGCCGCTGGCGCAGCCTCGACACCTTTCTTGTCGCCGCGTCGACCGACGGGCTGGCGCGACTGTTCGGCATTCGCGGCGAGGCGGCGTCGGCGGTGCGCCGGTTCGGGCTGGGCGCCGTGCAGCGGCTCGCCCCGCTCAAGCAGTTGTTCATGGCCGAGGCGCGGGGCGAGGCGGGCGATCTGCCCCGGCTGCTCGCCGGGGCGATGGTCTGACGGTCAGGCTTTCTGCGGCAGGACCGTCGGCGCTCCGCTGGTCTGTTGTGCTGCATGTTCCGGGCCGCCGGGTGGTCGCACCCGGCCCGAACACGCCCTAGCCTTCATCGCCATAGATGGCGACCTGCCGCGCCCCCGATGCATCGGCGCAGCCTCGGTACATGCCCCGGCTGTTGAACAGCCAGAAGCCTTCGCCGCCCGGCCCGGCGACGATCGTGCCGCCGGTGCCGCCCAGCGCGCCCATATCGGCGAGGGCGGCGGCGGCGGCGCTGCGCAGATCTTCCCCGGCCAGCCGCACCCGCGCGGCGATTTCATGGCCGACCCCGGCGCGGATGAAGAACTCGCCCGCGCCCGTGCACGACACCGCGCCGGCGCGATCATCGGCATAGGTGCCCGCCCCGATCAGCGGCGAATCGCCGATCCGGCCCCAGATCTTGCCCATCACCCCGCCGGTCGATGTGGCGGCGGCGACATGGCCGTCGCGGTCGCACGCCACCGCGCCGACGGTGCCATATTTCATGTCGATATCGAACGCGTCGCCGCCGCTGCTCAGCAGTTCGTCAAGCTGGCGGCGGCGTTCGGGGGTGGCGAACCAGTCCTGCCCGGCTGCGGGCAGGCCCTGATCGCGCGCGAACAGATCGGCCCCCGCGCCCGACAGCAGCACATGCGGGCTGGCCTCCATCACCCGCCGCGCCAGCGTGACCGGGTTGCGGGTGGCGGTAACGCCGGTCACCGCGCCGGCCCGCCGGTCGCGCCCGTCCATCACCGCCGCGTCCAGCTCGATCCGCCCGTCGCGCGTGAACACCGCGCCGCGCCCGGCATTGAAGGCGGGATCATCCTCCAGCACGCGCACCGCCGCCTCGGCGGCGTCGAGCGCGGTGCCGCCCGCGGCCAGGATCGCGGTGCCGGCATCAAGCGCCGCCGCCAGCCCGGCGCGCGCCGCCCGGTCCTGATCGGCGGACACGGTGTCGCGCGTCAAAATGCCCGCGCCGCCATGGACGACCAGGCTCCACCGGCCCTTCGATCTTGCTTGTGCTTCGCTCATGGCTGGTGCCCTAGCGGCAGTGCGGGGTCCGCGCCACCCGTCCGCCCCGGCTGGTGCGGCTTTCCTTGCCGTCGCGCGGTTGCTTCCGGGGGCGGGCACAGCCTGCTATGACGCAGCGGTCTTCCTTGCAGATGAACGGGAACAGCATGTCCGTACGTCCCTGGCGCGATATCGCGCGCCGTCAGTGCCGCCAGATCATGGTCGGGAACGTGCCGGTGGGCGGCGACGCCCCGGTGACGGTCCAGACGATGACCAACACCCCGACATCCGATGTCAAGGCGACGATCGACCAGATCCGCCGCTGCGAGGAGGCGGGGGCCGATATCATCCGCGTGTCCTGCCCCGATGTTGAAAGCACCACGGCGCTGAAGCAGATCGTGCGCGCGGCGCGGGTGCCGATCGTCGCCGACATCCATTTTCATTACCAGCGCGCGCTGGAGGCGGCGGATGCGGGCGCGGCATGCCTTCGCATCAACCCCGGCAATATCGGCTCGGCCGACCGGGTGCGCGAGGTGGTGAATGCCGCCAAGGCCAATGGCTGCGCGATCCGCATCGGCGTCAATGCCGGCAGTCTCGAACGCGATCTGCTGGAAAAATATGGCGAGCCCTGCCCCGAGGCGCTGGTCGAATCCGCGCTCGACCATATCCGCATCCTCGAGGACCATGATTTCCGCGAATATAAGGTCGCGGTGAAGGCGTCGGACGTGTTCCTGGCGGTCGCCGCCTATCAGCAGCTGGCCGAGGCGGTCGATTGTCCGCTGCACCTTGGCATCACCGAGGCTGGTGGGCTGATCGGCGGCACTGTCAAATCGGCCATCGGGCTGGGATCGCTGCTGTGGTTCGGGATCGGCGACACGATCCGCGTGTCGCTGTCGGCCGAACCCGAAGAGGAGGTGCGCGTCGGCTTTGAGATCCTGAAGGCGCTCGGCATCCGCAATCGCGGCGTGCGCATCGTCTCCTGTCCCAGCTGCGCGCGTCAGGGGTTCGACGTGATCCGCACGGTGGAAACGCTCGAGGCGCGGTTGCAGCATATCCGCACGCCGCTGTCGCTGTCGGTGCTCGGCTGCGTCGTCAACGGCCCGGGCGAGGCGCGGGAAACCGATATCGGCCTGACCGGCGGCGGTGCCGGCAAGCACATGGTCTATCTGTCGGGCGTTACCGATCATCACGTCAACGACGCCGACATGATCGACCATATCGTGCGGCTGGTGGAGGCGAAGGCGGCCGAGATCGAGGCCGCGAATGCGGCGGCGGACGGTATGGCCGCCCCTGTCGCAGCGGCGGACGGCGCGGCCCAGGCGGCCGAATAACCCGCCGGCCCCGCGCCGCCCGAACGGGGCCATGACGTCATGCCGCTGCCGCCGTCCTTCGTCCTGCCGCTGGCCGCCGCCTGTGCCGGGATCGCGCTGTTCGCGGTGATGGACGCGGCGATGAAGGCGGCGGCGATCGCGATGGGGGCCTATAGCGCGATGCTGTGGCGCGCGCTGTTCGGCACGGTGCCGACCGGGCTGGTCTTCTGGGCGGCGGGCGCAGGCTGGCCGGGCGGCCCGGCACTGCGGCTGCACATGCTGCGCGGCACGATCACGGC
>DBAW01000173.1 GCA_002291855.1 Sphingomonas sp. UBA1000 | reverse complement strand
CGGCGGCGGCATGGGCGTCGCGCTCTGCGTCGAGCGCTGATGCATTGATGTCGCTGATCGCTGTGATTGACGGCGGGCCTTAACTTAAGTTGTTGTTTTTGAATGTCGCCCCGGTCGCGCTCCTGCGCGGCCGGGGCGTTTTGCGTTGCCGAAATGCAACACCTCGACGGGTTATGAACGCTTTGTGAATTTGCCCGGATTCACGATCTTGCAATGTTTGTGAAATTTTCGTTCGTAACGCCCGGTTCTGGCGCGTCCGCGCCGTCAAAGACCGGGGGATTTATGTCATCTTATCGCTTTCTGGCGGCGACGGCGCTCGCCAGCCTTTCTCTGATTGCCGCGGCCGGACCGGCCCAGGCGCAGGACAGCGGCGCGGCCACCACCGCGTCGTCGACCGAGGATGAAAAGGTGATCACGGTCACCGGTTCGCGTATCCGTCGCTCGACCGCGCTCGACACGCTCGAGCCGACGCAGGTGATCAGCTCCGAATATCTCGACAGCCGCGCGCTCACCAACGTCGCCGACGCGCTGAACGAACTGCCGGGCTTCGGCGTCGGCGTGACGCCGGAAGGCGGTCAGTCGGGCTTCGGCGTCGGCCAGAACTTCGTCAACCGGTTCGGCCTCGGCTCGGCCCGCACGCTGACGGTCGTGAACGGCCGCCGGTTCGTGTCGTCCAACGCGCCGACCATCTTCGGTCCTGCCGCGGCCGGCCTTCAGGTCGACCTGAACGTCATCCCGTCGATCATGGTCGACCGCATCGACAATCTGAGCATCGGCGGTGCGCCGACCTATGGCTCGGACGCGATCGCGGGAACCGTGAACATCGTCCTGCGTGAGAAGTTCCAGGGCTTTGAAGTCCGCGCACTGGGCGGCATCACCCAGCGCGGTGACGCGGAACGCTATTCGTTCCAGGCGCTCGCCGGGTTCAACTTCGGCGCCGATGATCGCGGCAACTTCATGATCTCGGGCAGCTATGACAAGGCGAACGGCCTGATCTCGACCGAGCGTCGCCGTTTCGCGCAGGGCCTGACCGCGCGTCCGAACCCGCTGGCCTCGTCGGTTGCGCCGGGCCGCACGCCGGAGAATGACGGCCGCCTGTTCGGCACGCCGTTCAACACCGGCAATAACGACAATATTCCGAACTCGGTCTATATCCGTGACGACCGGTTCAGCGTGTTCACCGGTGGCGGCCTGCTGTTCCCGGCGACCGGCGCGTTCAACCTGGCGACCGGCGCGCCGCGCGGCTTCGGTGCTGCCGGCACCACCAACCTGGCGTTCAACAACCAGGGCCGGCTGTTCAACTTCAACCCGGGCACGCCATTCGGCAACAACAATGCCAGCGGCGGTGATGGTTTCAACCTGAACGAAACCCTGCCGCTGCTCAGCCCGCTTGAGCGTTACACCGCGACTGCACAGCTGCATTATGAAGTGGCGGACAATATCCGCTTCTTCAGCGAAGGGACGTTCTACCGCGCCGATTCGCTCGAACTGGTCGACCAGCCGATCTACCAGTCGAACCTGTTCGGCGGCCTGTCCGGTCCGCTCACCTTTTCCGCGAATGATCCGCGCCTGCACCCGGATGACCGGGCGCGGCTGGCCGCGCTGGGCGTCACCGATTTCCGGCTCACCCGTGCCTCGCGCGACATCGTCGAGAACAATGCCCGCGGTCGTAACCAGCTTTACCGCATCGTCGGCGGCTTTGACGGGTCGTTCGAGATTGGCGGCCGCAAGTTCTACTGGGAAGCCTCGGCCAATTATGGCCGCTCGACCGGCACCTATACGCAGACCGTGCTCGATCAGCAGCGCTTCTCGAACGCGATCAACGTGACCACCAACGCGCAGGGCCAGATCGTCTGCAACCCGACGCCGGCGCGCAACGTTGCGCCGGGCGGGGTTGCCCCGATTGCCGATGCGGCGTGCGTGCCGCTCAACGTGTTCGGGGAAGGGATCCCGTCGCAGGCAGCGCTCGATTACGTGACGACCCGCACCCGCACCCGCGCCGTGCTTGAACAGCAGGTCTACAACCTGAACGTCACCGGGTCGCCGTTCGCACTGTGGGCGGGGGATGTCGGCTTCGTGGCCGGCTTTGAACACCGTGTCGAAAGCGGCGCGTTCCGTCCGGACGCGTTCCAGATCGCCGGTCGCGGCCGCGCAGTGCCGATCCTCGGCAACCAGGGCAGCTTCTCGACCCGTGAAGTGTTCGGCGAAGTGCTGGTGCCGCTGATCTCGCCGCAGAACGACGTCAAATTCTTCCACCGCCTCGAGTTCGAAGGCAAGATCCGCTACGTCGACAACACGGTGAATGGCGGCTTTACCGCTTACACGCTGGGCGGTCGCTGGGAACCGATCCGTGACATGCAGATTCGCGGGAACTTCACCCGTTCGCTGCGTGCGCCGGCGATCACCGAGCTGTTCACGCCGATCTCGAACATCTTCACGGCTGTTCCGGATCCGTGCGACTCGCGCAACGTCAATGGCGGTGCGCGGCCGGACGTGCGTCGGCGGAACTGCGCGGCCTTCTACCAGCAGTTCAACCTTAACCCGGCCAGCTTCCAGTCGTCGGCGAACGATGCGACCATCCCGGGCGTTTCCGGCGGTGATCCCAATCTCGACAATGAACGGTCGAACAGCTGGACTGTCGGCGTCGTGCTGCAGCCGCGTGGGGTGCCGGGTCTGCGCCTGTCGGCCGACTGGCAGCAGATCACGATCCGCGGCCCGATCGCCAACCTGACCGCGGCCCAGATTGCCTCGGGCTGCTTCGACAACACCAACTTCGATACGACCGACGTTACCCGGGCGAACAGCTTCTGCGAGCGCATCACCCGTCTGCCCAACGGTCAGATCGTCAGCGATCCGCAGACGCCGGGCATCCGCACCGGCTTCGTCAACGGCGAACGGATCGATTTCCGCGGCCTGTCCGCCGAAGTCGGCTACAACTTCAACGTCGACAAGGTCGGTCAGTTCGACATCAACGCGACGCTGTTCCATCTCGACCGGCTTGATTTCAACATCAACGGGATCGTGCCGGATCCGAGCGTCGGCGAACTGGGCAACTCGCGCTGGCAGGCGCAGCTGAACCTTGGCTATACTCGTGGCCGGTTCGGCTGGGATATCCAGGCCAACTTCGTCAGCGCAGCGGCGATCAACATTCTTGACGTGTTCGAGACCCGCGATCGCATCCGTTTCGACGAGCAGATCCTGTGGAACACCACGCTGTCCTACAAGCTGCGTGAAAACAGCATTCTGCGTCTGACGATCACGAACCTGTTCGATCTCGATCCGCCCTATCCGCTCGCGGGTGCGGCGATCGGGGCTTACGACACGCTGGGCCGGCGCGCCGCGCTGCAGCTGATCCACAAGTTCTGATCCAGCCTTAGCATTGAACAAGGGAAAGGGCCGGTCAGCTGACCGGCCCTTTCTTTTTTGCCCCGGTGGGATGCGCGGGCTATGCGCGCCTGCAAGATGCCGCTGCCCGGCAGCGCAGGATCGTGATCTGTCAGCCCCGGTGAAAGCCCCTTTGGACAACAGGGGGCGAGTCAGCCCCAGATGCGCGCGAACCGGTCGCCCAGCCCGGTCAGCAGCTCATATTGGCTGACGCCTGCTGCCTGAGCAGTGGCGGGGAGGGCGAAATCAAGTCCCAGCCAGTCGCCCTCGCGCAGCTCGGGCGCATCGGTCACATCGACCGCGACCAGATCCATCGACACCCGCCCGCGCAGCGGCAGCCGCCGGTCGCCGGCCAGCGCCATGCCATGCCCGGTCAGCGCGCGCGGATAGCCATCGGCATAGCCGAGATTGAGGATCGCGATCTCGCTGTCGGTCGGCGCGGTCCACAGCGCGTTATAGCCGACGCCCGCGCCCGCCGGCACGCGCCGGCGCTGGAGGATCTGCGCTTCGGGTAAGGCGACCTGCGCGATGGCTCCGGCCGCCTCGCCGCGCGGCACGCCGCCATAGAGCGCAAGGCCGGGCCGGGTCAGGTCCAGCGCATAATCCGGCCCCAGACAGATGCCCGCCGAATTGGCGAGGCTCAGCCGCCGATGGGCGACGCGCGGCGCGACGGCGCGCAGCTCTGCCCGCTGCGCCGCGTTCGACGCCCGGTCTTCATCGGCCGAGGCGAGGTGGCTCATCAGCGTCTCGGCGGCGATCCCGTCGAGCAGCCCGGCGGCGATATCGGCCGGCGACAGGCCCAGCCGGTTGATCCCGGTGTCGACCATCACGTCGCACGGCCCGCCGCCGGCGGCGCGCCAGCGCTGCACCTGTTCGGGGCTGTTGAGCACCGGCCGCGCGGCCAGGCTGGTCGCAAGCGCCATGTCCTCGGCGCGGACGCCATGCAGCACCGACAGCGTCACGCCCTCCGGCAACGGCATCAGCGCCGCCGCCTCGGCCCAGGTCGCGACGAAGAAATCGCGGCATCCGGCGGCCGCCAGCCGGTCCATGACCGCCCGCGCGCCCAGCCCATAGCCATCGGCCTTGATCGCCGCGCCGCAGGCCGCGGCACCGCCGCGCGCGCGCAACCAGCGCCAATTGGCGACAAGGGCGGCGCCATCGAGGCGCAGGCGGAGCGGGGCGGGGATGGTCACGCCCCCGGCGCTAGCGCGCAGAGCGCCCAAGGTCGAGGGGGCAGCTGTGCCGGGTCGGGCCGGCGCGGCGCTGCCGTCCCGTCCCCTCAGCCATGCAGGTCGAGATCGCCGCGCCTCAGGAACAGCGCCGTCACCAGCGCCGCCATCGCCACCACCGCCCAGCAATACCACAGGCCCGAATAGGGATCGCCGGTCTTGGCGATGATCAGCTGGCTGACAAAAGGCAGGAAGCCGCCGAAATAGCCGGTGCCGATATGATAGGGGATCGACATCGAGCTGTAGCGGATGCGCGCCGGAAACAGCTCGGTCAGCAGCGCTGCGACCGGGCCATAGGTCATGCCCGACAGCGCGCTGAGCGCCATGATGCCGGCAAGGATGATCAGGATGTCGGCGGTGCCCGGCCGCACCCGGCCGAGATCATAGCCGGCCTCGGCCAGCGCCCTGTCCAGCTCATCGGCGGTCGGATAGTCGCCCGCGCTCATCCGCGCATCGCCGATGATGACGCCGGTCAGGCTGGCATCGGTCGCATAGGGGACACCGCGTTTCGACAGCATGTCGAGCGCCTGCCCGCACGGCGTCGCCTGCGTCTTGGCGAATGGATTGTAGCGGCAATCGGCCCCGCCGACGACGATCGGCGCGCGCCGCGCGGCATCCGACAGCCCCGGATTGGCGGCATTGCCCATCATCGTGAAGATCGGGAACAGAAACAGCAGCGTCAGCACATAGCCGACCAGAATCGGCGTCTTGCGGCCGACCTTGTCCGACAGCCAGCCGAACAGCACGAAGAAGATCAGCCCCGCCGCCGCGCCGAGCCCGACCAGCAGCTGCGCAACCGCCGGTTCGAGCTTCATCGCATTTTGCAGGAAATAGAGCGCCTGGAACATCGCCGTGTACCAGATCACGGTCAGCCCCGCCGCGATCCCGAACAGGGCGACGAACAGCCGCCGGCCATTGCCCGGATAGGTGAAGGTTTCCTTGAGCGGGTTCTGCGCCGTTTCCCCGGCTTCCTTCATCGCGCGGAACACCGGGCTTTCCGACAGCTTCAGCCGCATCCACAGCGAAATCGCCAGCAGCACCAGCGAGAACAGGAACGGGATGCGCCAGCCCCAGGC
>DBAW01000245.1:14260-14948 GCA_002291855.1 Sphingomonas sp. UBA1000 | reverse complement strand
AGCACGCCATCGCCCTGGCATGCCTCGCACCGCCCGCCCTTGACGTTGAAGCTGAACCGGCCGGGCTTGTATCCGCGCGCCTCGGCTTCGGGCAGGCCGGCAAACCAGTCGCGGATCAGCGTGAACGCGCCGGTATAGGTGGCCGGGTTGGATCGCGGCGTGCGGCCGATGGGCGACTGATCGATGTCGATCACCTTGTCGAGCGCCTCCAGCCCGGTGATCCGGTCATGCGCGCCCGCCACCATGCGCGCGCCGTTGAGCGTGCGCGCCGCGCCCGCGAACAGCGTGTCGATGGTAAAGCTCGACTTGCCCGATCCCGACACGCCGGTGATGCAGGTGAAGGTGCCCAGCGGGATCGATGCGGTCACGCCCTTCAGATTGTTGGCGCGGGCATTGTGCACGGTCAGCTTGCGGCCATTGCCCTTGCGCCGCTTCTCGCCCAGCGGCACCGTGCGGCGGCCGGCCAGATAATCGGCGGTGATGCTGTCGGGATGGGCGAGCAGCTCGTCCAGCGTGCCGCGCGCCACCACCTGCCCGCCATGCACGCCAGCACCCGGACCCATGTCGACGACATAGTCGGCGGCGCGGATCGCATCCTCGTCATGCTCGACCACGATCACCGTATTGCCCAGATCGCGCAGCCGCTTCAGCGTGGCGAGCAGCATGTCATTGTCGCGCTGGTGCAGGC
>DBAW01000245.1:2869-13935 GCA_002291855.1 Sphingomonas sp. UBA1000 | reverse complement strand
TGTCGCGCTGGTGCAGGCCGATCGACGGTTCGTCGAGCACATAGAGCACACCCGACAGGCCCGATCCGATCTGGCTGGCAAGGCGGATGCGCTGGCTTTCCCCGCCCGACAGCGTGCCGGACGTGCGATCAAGGTTCAGATAATCCAGCCCGACATTGTTGAGAAAGCCGAGCCGTTCGGTGATTTCCTTGAGGATGCGGCCGGCAATCGCCTGTTGCTGCGGCGACAGGCTGGCCGGCACCGCCTCGAACCAGGCGAGCGCATCGGCAACCGACAGGCGGGTGGCGGTTGAGATGTCGCTGCCGGCGATCTTCACCGCCAGCGCCTCGGGCTTCAGCCGCGCGCCGCCACAGGTTTCGCACGGGCGGGCGGACTGGAACTTGGCCAGTTCCTCGCGCATCCACGCGCTTTCGGTTTGCAGCAGGCGGCGGTTGAGGTTGCCGATCACGCCCTCGAACGCCTTTTTCACCTCATAGGATTTGCGCCCGTCGATGAAGCGCAGCGTCACCGCCTTGCCGCCGGTGCCGTGCAGGATCACCCGCTGCACCTCGGCCGGCAGATCGGCCCAGGGCGTGTCGAGCGAAAAGTCGAACTCCTTGGCCAGGCTGGCCAGCACCTGCATGTAATAGGGGCTGGGCGGGTTGGATTTGGCCCATGGCACCACCGCGCCCTTTTTCAGGCTGAGCGCATGGTTGGGCACCACCAGATCTTCGTCGAAGATCAGCTTTTCCCCCAGCCCGTCACAGGCCGGGCACGCCCCCTGCGGCGCGTTGAAGCTGAACAGCCGCGGCTGGATCTCGGCGATGGTGAAGCCCGAGACCGGGCAGGCAAAGCGTTCGGAAAACACGATCCGCCCCGGCGGCGCGTAATCGAGCTTCATGCCGCCGCTCTGGCCCCCACTCTGGCCGTCTGCCCCGGCAGGCGCGGGATCGGCCGGATCGACATAGGCCAGCCCGTCGGCCAGCTTCAGCGCCTGTTCGAAACTGTCGGCCAGCCGCGCCGCCAGCCCGTCGCGCACGACGATGCGGTCGACGACGATTTCGATGTCATGCTTGTATTTCTTGTCGAGCGCGGGCGCGTCTTCGATGTCGTGGAACTGGCCGTCGATGCGCACCCGGGTAAAGCCTGCGCGCTGCCATTCGGCCATTTCCTTGCGATATTCGCCCTTGCGGCCGCGCACCACCGGGGCCAGCAGATACAGCCGCGTGCCTTCGGGCAGGGCCATCACCCGGTCGACCATCTGGCTGACCGTCTGCGCGGCAATCGGCAGGCCGGTTGCGGGCGAATAGGGCACGCCCACCCGCGCCCAGAGCAGGCGCATATAATCGTAAATCTCGGTCACCGTGGCGACGGTGGAGCGCGGGTTGCGGCTGGTGGTTTTCTGCTCGATCGAAATCGCCGGCGACAGCCCTTCGATGTGATCGACATCGGGCTTTTGCATCAGCTCCAGAAACTGGCGCGCATAGGCGGACAGGCTCTCGACATAGCGGCGCTGCCCTTCGGCATAGATGGTGTCGAAGGCGAGCGAGCTTTTGCCCGATCCGGACAGGCCGGTGATGACGATCAGCCGGTCGCGCGGCAGGTCGAGATCGACGCCCTTGAGGTTGTGCTCGCGCGCGCCGCGCACCTGGATATGGGTCAGCATCTGGGCGTTCTATCTTTGTTCAAGGGGTGAATCCAGCGCAGAGATAGGATGCGCCGCGCCGTTGCGCGAGGGGGTGCGCGCGGTTCCCGCCCGTTCGGCCGGGCGGATTCTCAGGGCTGCCCTGGCGGGGTCAGGCGGCGGAAGATGCGCGGGCGGGCGACACCAGCGGCGGGCGCAGCGCCGGCAGGTCCAGAATGGCCTCGATTGGCATCGGCCGCGCGAGGAAAAAGCCCTGCACAAGGGTGAAGCCGATGCGCTGCGCGGCCAGCAATTGCGCCTCGGTCTCGACGCCTTCGAGCACGCAGTCGATCGCCAGCGCGTCGGCCAGCCCGCGAATGCCCGACAGCAGCCGGCGGCCGGCGGCATCGTTCAGCCGCGCGGCAAAGCTGCGGTCGACCTTGACCATGTCGATCGGCAGCTGGTGCAGCGCGGCGAGGCTGGAATAGCCGGTGCCGAAATCATCAAGCGCAATGCGCGCGCCACCGCGCCGCAGCCGTTCGAGCGCGGCCCGCGCCGTCACCATGTCGGAGACGAGCGACGTCTCGGTGATCTCGAACATCAGCCGGGCCGGGCGGATGCCCGCCGCCTCGATCCGCTGGGCAAGCTCGCCGATCGTGCGGCCGTCGCACAGGTCGAGCGCCGACAGGTTGAACGCGACCCGCATGTCGGCGGGCAGCCGCGCCATCGCGGCCAGCACCTTGTCGAACAGCGTCAGCGTCACCGCGCGCGTCATGCCGGTGCGCTCGGCCGCCGCGATCAGCATTTCGGGCGACACCGCGCCCAGCCGCGGCGAGGTCCAGCGCGCCAGCGCCTCGATGCCGAACGGGCGGCCGCCGACCCTGTCCATCACCGGCTGGAACAGCACCGACAGCTCGTCTTCCAGCCGCGCGGTCTGCAGCGTCGCATCGAGCGCCTGTTCGGACCGGATCAGCGTTTCAAGCGCGTCGGAAAACCGCACCATCCCGCCCCGGCCATGCCGCTTGGCGTGGTAAAGCGCGAAATCGGCGCGGTCGAACAGCATATGGGCATCAGTGCCCGCATCGGGGAAGGTGGCGATCCCTGCCGAACAGCCGACCGCGACCGAGATGTCGCCGATGCTGACCGGCCGACGGATGGCGTCGCGCAGCGCGTCGCACAGCGTCTCCGCCTCGGCAGGCGCGCCTGGCACCAGCAGCCCGAATTCGTCGCCGCCAAGCCGCGCGACGGTCGCGCCCGGCGGGCACAGCGCCCGGATGCGGTCGCCCAGCGCCTGCAGCAGCCGGTCGCCCTGAGCATGGCCATAGGTGTCGTTGACCGGCTTGAACCGGTCGAGATCGAGCAGGCCGATCGAAAAGGGCTGGTCGGGCTGCGCCTGTTCAAGCGTGCGTTCGAGCACCGACAGGAAATAGCGGCGGTTGGGCAGGCCGGTGAGCACGTCGGTCGCCGCCAGCCGGGCATTTTCCTCGCCCAGCTGCTGGGCCTGGCGGCGCTCGGCCAGCAGCGCGTTCTTCGATGCTTCCAGCTTGACGAAGGCGTCGAAGGAATCGTGCAGGATCTTGAGAAGAACTGCCGTCACCAGCGCGATGTTGATCGCAACCGCGATCACCACCTCGGTGCCCACCGCCAGACAGGTGATGAGGAAGGTGCCGATCACCGCGCTGCACACCAGCCGCGCGGCGGTGGGGTGATGGGTCAGGCAGAAGATGACGCCCAGCACCGTCACCGCGACGAAGATCGCGATATGCCCCTGCTGATAGGCGCCGCCATAGGGACCGAGCGCCAGCGCCCAGGCGACAAAGGCGACCGACAGCAGCATCGCCAGCACCGTCGTCCGCTTCAGCTGCCGCTCGATCCACACCGTGTCGTAGCGCGCGACATCAACCGGCCGCAGCCACATCGCCATGCGGACGAGACAGGCAAGGATCAGCCCGGCCGGGATCCACAGCGTCAGAACCGGGGGCGCGACATGCCGATGGGTGAACGCGAGCGCAAAGGCATTGACCGCCAGCAGCAGGTACAGAAACGGGATCTGGCCCCGCAGGCGCTGATATTGCGCCTGACGCAGCCCCGCAGGCGGGGCGGCCGGCAGCGCCGGATGAAGCACGCTTGCCTCGGTCAACACTCGTCTCCTGCCCCGGCCTAGACCGGTGCTGGTTAAGCGCTTCTGAGCGGGAGGCTCCGTATCGGGCGCGGTCAGGCGGAGATTGGCGGCTGTGCCCGGGCGGCAAGAACGGGCACCAGGCTCGGCCGGCTGCCGGAGCCATCGTCGTCGCGCCGGTCGGCATCCGGCGGGCTGCACCCGGCGGCGCCCAGCAACATCGTCAGAGCGGCGGCAAGACGCATGCTGCGGTTCATCACGATCCCCATCCCGGCCCGGGGGCGAGGCATGGCGCGCCCGGTCGCGACCGTCAAGTGGCGGCGCCGGGGCGACACACTCCGCCTCCGTAAAAGACCCTAATCAGGCAAAGAAATTACCGGTTCAAGACAAGCTGGTGTTACATGCAAGTCGAGGCAACAGTTATCCTGACAGAATGTTTCGCGACTGTTCCAGTTTGAAAATTGCTTTGTTGTCAAGTCGATTAGATGGTATTTGAGCAGTCATCGGGCAGTTTCCGCAGCAACAGTCGCCATCTTCACCGGTCAGGTGACAGGCGGCCAGGCGGGCAATGTCCGCCCATGATCTGGATTTGCCATGCTTGAAACTCAGTTCATCGGCAGCAGCCGCAGCACCGAGGTCGAGCGCGCCCGGCTGGTCGAACTGTTGACCGCCGCGCCCGCCCATCTTGACGAAGGTGCGCTGGTCGATCTCCTGTTCGCCCATGCCCCGGCGCGGCTGGGCCTTGATGTCTGCTTTACCTACCGCGCCGATCCGGAACGGGGGCGGCTGCATGTGCTGCATGTGCGCGGGCTGGATCCGGTGATGCGCGATGCGCTCGATGGCCTCGCATTTGGCGAGTTTCTGTGCGGCCGCGTCGCCCGCGACCGCCGGCAGGTGGTGATGCGCGAGATCGGCGTCAGCACCGATCCGGCCTGCGCGGCGGCGCGCAAGCTGCATCTGGGCAGCTATTGCGGCTTTCCGATGATTGCGCCCGACGGGCGGCTGTTCGGGATCGCGGCATTCGGATCGCGCAGCCGGCGCTGGTTCCATGATGATGAAGTGGCGATGTTTGCCGAGCTGGCGGTCGAGATCGGGCTGCGCCGTCTGCGCCGCGACGGCTAGGGCGGGTTTCGGCCATATCTTCGGGCGATTACGGAGGGGCGATTTCCGCTTCGCTAAGCACTGGCTGCGATGATCGCGCCCCGGAGGATATGGTGGTGGCAAATCCGAAACCCTTTCAACTCGACGAGCGCCGCAGCTTCCGCTTCGGGATCGAGATCGAGGCACGGCTGATCGGCCCCGATGGCATGGCGATGCCGTTTCTGGTGCAGAATCTGTCGCGCCACGGCGCATCGGGCGAATGGGCGGGGGGCGATCTGGTACGCGGGACCGCCGTGGCGCTGCTGTTCCCTGATCTTGGCCGCTTTGCCGCGCACATCGTCTGGGCGGAGAAGGACCGGCTGGGGGTGGAGTTTGTCGCGCCGCTGCCGCCGCCGGCGCTCGACCGGCTGCTCGAGGAAGATCCCGACGCAATCAGCTCGCACCGGGTGTCGCCCAAGGCCTGACGGAGCCGGGGCTTACAAAATCCGGCCCGACCGGCCGCTGCCGGATCAGGCCGCGACGCCGATGGCGCGTGCCGCCTCGATCATCGCGTCGACCCGGCGTTCCGGCCCGGCATCGGGTGCCGCCGGCAGCGCGGCATCGCCGTCCAGCATCGCCGCCATCGCCGCGCGGGCGCGGAACACCCGGCTTTTCATTGTGCCCACACGGCTGCCCGCGGCCTCTGCGGCCTCGTCATAGCCATAGCCGCAGGCGGCAACCAGCAGCAGTGCCTCGCGCTGCGCGGGCGGCAGCGCGGCCATCGCGGCTCCGGCCTCTTTCAGCGCGATCGCCGCTTCCTGGTCCGGCCGCGCGACCAGCAGGCGTTCGGCCTGGGCGTCATCCCATGCGCCGATGAATTTGTCGCGCCGTCGCTGAGTGAGGAACAGGTTGCGCTGGATCATGAACAGCCATGCGCGTAGGTTCGATCCCGGCACGAACCGGTCGCGCGCGGCCCAGGCGCGCATCAGGCTGTCCTGCGCCAGATCTTCCGCGGCGGCCGGGTCGCGGGTCAGCGAGCGGGCATGGGCGCGCAGCCTCGGGATAAGCGCGGTCAGCTCTCGTTCAAAGGCGCGGTCGGCCGCGCGGCTGCCGGCGCTCAGCCGCGCGAGCAGCCGTGCCAGCGGGTCGGGCAGCCGGTCGGCTTCCTCCGGGGCAAAGGCCTGGGTGAGCAGAGGGGCCAGCCGCGCAATGCCGCCCGCGATCCCGCCGCTGCTGGCGGCCATGGCCGGAGACTGGCGGGCGGCGGTCATGGTCATGGTCATGGCGGACTCCCGTTGCGTGTTTCAGCCGATCAACGCGTGACGGGGCCGGAAGGTTCCGTGTGCGTATCGACATCGGCGGCCCGCCCGGTGGCACCTCGCTCAGACATGAAAAAGGGGCCGGAGCGTCGCCGCTCCGGCCCCTTTTTCATGTCCCGCAACCGACCGCGACGGCCGGCCGGCGGAGATCAGGCGCTCGCCACTTCGGCGACGTCGATCTTGATGCCCGGGCCCATGGTCGAGCTGAGCGCGATCTTGCGCACATACTTACCCTTGGCACCCGACGGCTTGGCCTTGACCACCGCATCGACCAGCGCGTCGAAATTGGCGCGCAGATCCTCGGCGGGGAAGCTCGCCTTGCCGATGCCCGAATGGATGATCCCGGCCTTTTCGACCCGGTATTCGACCTGGCCGCTCTTGGCGTCCTTGACCGCCTGGGCGACGTTCATCGTCACCGTGCCCAGCTTCGGGTTCGGCATCAGGCCCTTGGGGCCGAGCACCTTGCCGAGCCGGCCGACCAGACCCATCATGTCGGGCGTGGCGATGCAGCGGTCGAAATCGATCGTGCCGCCCTGGACGATTTCCAGCAGGTCGTCCGCGCCGACGACGTCGGCACCGGCTTCGCGGGCTTCATCGGCCTTGGCACCCTTGGCGAACACGGCGACGCGCACGGTCTTGCCGGTGCCCTTGGGCAGGTTGACGACGCCGCGCACCATCTGGTCGGCGTGACGCGGATCGACGCCCAGATTGAGCGCGATCTCGATCGTCTCGTCGAACTTGGACGACGCATGGGTCTTGGCGAGCGCGATCGCCTCGTCAATGCCATAGAGCTTTTCGCGGTCGATGGCGGTGGCGAATGCCTTGGCCTTCTTGGTCAGCTTTGCCATCGTATCAGCCCTCCACAACCTCAAGGCCCATCGCGCGGGCCGAGCCTTCGATGATCTTCGTCGCCGCGGCGAGGTCGTTGGCGTTCAGATCCTTCATCTTGATGTTGGCGATTTCTTCAAGCTGCGAACGCTTGATGGTGCCGGCAACCGTCTTGCCCGGCTCCTTCGAGCCCGACTTCAGGCCGACCGCCTTTTTGAGCAGGAAGCTCGCCGGGGGCGTCTTGGTCTCGAAGCTGAACGACCGGTCCGCATAGACGGTGATGACGGTCGGGATGGGCGCACCCTTTTCGAGTTCCTGCGTCGCGGCGTTGAACGCCTTGCAGAACTCCATGATGTTGACGCCGCGCTGACCGAGCGCCGGGCCGATCGGCGGCGACGGATTGGCAGCGCCCGCAGGCACCTGCAGCTTGATATAGCCAGTAATCTTCTTGGCCATGATCCACCTCACTCTGTTTCAAGTTGAGCGGTTCTCGCGGGATGCGCTTCACGCATCCCTCCCGCCGGATTCCCGCCGCCGGAGCAGCAGAAGGCGCGGCCCTTAGCCGAAAAGCGCCGGCCGCGAAAGGGGCAAAGCGGCCCCTGTTCCATATCGAGCTGCCCCCGGCATCGCCGGATATGGAAAAGGGGCCGGCGAATGGGCGCCGGCCCCTTTCGATGTTTCGCCGGACAGGGCGCGCTTACTTGACGCGCTCGACCTGCTCGAACTCCAGCTCGACCGGGGTCGCGCGGCCGAAGATCGACACCGACACCTTGACGCGGCTGCGGTCGAAATCCAGCTCCTCGACCACGCCGTTGAAGCTGGCGAACGGGCCGTCCAGCACCTTGACCGCATCGCCGATCTCGTAATCGACCTTGACCTTGGTCTTGGGCGCGGCGGCGCTTTCTTCCTTGGTGCTCAGGATGCGCGCGGCCTCGGCCTCGCTGATCGGCTGCGGCTTGCCGCTCGACCCCAGAAAGCCCGTCACCTTCGGGGTATTGCGCACGAGGTGATAGACATCGTCGGTCATCGCCAGCTTGGCGAGGACATAGCCGGGGAAGAATTTGCGTTCGGCCTGCACCTTCTTGCCGCGCCGCACTTCGGTCACGGTTTCGGTCGGCACTTCGACGCGCTCGACCAGCGTTTCCAGGCCCAGCCGCTCGGCTTCGGACAGGATCGCGTCGCGAACCTTGTTCTCGAAACCGGAATAGGCGTGAATGATGTACCAGCGCGACATAAACGTCCTTTTATCTGGGCCGGTCCGTCGGTTGGGACCGGCAGGCCGGTCAGGCGGCGAGCGACAGCAGCAGCTTGACGATCGCGGCGAACGCCCGGTCGATGCCGAAGAAGAAGATGCCGAGCAGGCTGGTCATGATCATCACCATCACCGTGGTCATCACCGTTTCGCGGCTGGTCGGCCACGAAACCTTGGCGGTTTCGGTGCGCACCTGCTGCACGAACTGCGGAATATTGCCGATGCCTTTGCCAGCCACGTCGTTCACCTGCCCGTGTTCGGGGTGAACGGCCCCGCCCGGCCAATGCCGCCGGCGAACCATTCCACCCATGTCGGAATACTCCACGCTATATAGGACGCCCCCGCGCCGTGCAAGGCTTGGCCGGGCGGCAACACGCGCGTCCGGGCATGGGCGGTCGGTGATCCCTTTTCAGATCAGAAGGATAGATGATCGGGAGGTCATGCAAACCATATCTTTTTACCATAAATCAACTGCAACGGCCGGCGCGGTCTATAAGCTGTTCATATCCTCGCATGGATCGGGTGATTGCACATGAAAATGTTCTGGGGTCGCCAGGCCGAAGCGCCCGTGGAACCGGCGATTGACTGCCGGATACTGAAAATGGAAGCGATCCTGGATGTTTATCCGGTTGCTGATCTGGACCAGTCGGGCCGGATCGTCGCTGCCAATGCGCCGCTGTGCCGGCTGATGGGCTGGGGGGCGGGCGTGCCGGCGGGGCTGGGCATCGATGCGTTCGTTGCCGAGCCCGGCGACGAGGGAGCCTGGCCTGCGGCGCGGTCCGGCGGGGCGGCGCGCGGCCTGTTCCGGACCAGCGGTCCGGGCGGGGCGACGCTGTTTGTCGACCTGATGTTCGTGCCCGCGGATGGCGGGATCATGATGTTCGTGCGCGACATGACAGCCACGCACGTCAAGGCGCTTGAGGACGCGCAGAAGCTGGCCGCGCTCGACCGGGCCCAGGCGGTGATCGAGTTCGAGCTCGACGGCACGATCCGCACCGCCAACGCCAATTTCCTCGGCGCGACCGGCTTCACCCTCGACGAGATTGTCGGCCGGCACCACCGCATCTTCTGCGACGAGCAGCTGGTGCAAAGCCCCGAATATCGCGCGCTGTGGGCGGCGGTGAACCGCGGCGAGCATCTGGTCGGCGAGTTCGAACGCCGCCGCAAGGATGGCAGCGTGCTGTGGATCCAGGCATCCTACAACCCGATCTTCGACACCGAGGGCCGGCCGGTCAAGGCGATCAAATTCGCCACCGACATCACCGCGCAGGTGCGCCAGCGCGAGGAAGCGGCGCGGCTGTCGCTGGTTGTCGACCATACCGCCAATGCCGTCATCGTGACCGGGCTCGACCGGCGCATCACTTACGTCAATAGCGGGTTCGAGCGGCTCACCGGTTACAGCGCGGGTGAAGTCATCGGCCGCAGCCCCGGCGAGTTTCTGCAGGGGCCGCAGACCGACAAGGCCACGGTCGCGCGCATCCGCGAGGCGCTGGCGCGCGGCGAATCCTACAGCGGCGAAATCCTGAACTATCGCCGCGACGGCACGCCTTACTGGATCAATCTGGCGATCAATCCGGTCCGCGACGCCGCCGGGCGGGTGCAGAGCTTCATCTCGGTCCAGGCCGACATCACCGAGACCAAGCAGCATGAGCTTGATTTCGACATGAAGCTGCACGCCATCGGCCAGTCGAGCGCCATCGTCGAATGGGGGCGCGACCAGCGCCTCGTCAGCGCCAATGATGCGCTCGTCAAGGCGGGCGGCCTGACCGACGGGCTGGCGACCGCGCTCGACCGGCTGTTGTCGGCCGAGGAACGCGCCACCATCGAATCGGGGCGGCAGCTGCGCCGGATGTTGGCCTGGCCCTGCGCCGAGGGGCGCGAGCTGATGTTCGACGCTGTGTTCACCGGGCTGCCCGACCTGACCGGCCAGGTCGACCGGGTGATGATGTGCGCGATCGACGTGTCCGACCGCCAGCATGCGGTGAGCGAGACGAGCGTCGCCGTGCGCGCCGCGATCGATGCCGGCGAGCGGATTGCCGCTATCGTCACGACGATCGACACCATCGCCTTCCAGACCAATGTGCTGGCGCTCAACGCCGCGATCGAGGCCGCCCATGCCGGCGATGCCGGCCGCGGCTTCGACGTGGTGGCGACGCAGGTGCGCGAACTGGCCAACCGTTCGACCATCGCCGCCGGGGGCATCACCCAGCTGGTGCGCGAAAGCCGCGACCGGATGGCGGCGCTCGAACGCTCGCTGTCGGTGCTCGACGCGCGCGAAAAGGCGAAAACGGTTATGGGATCCGACCGGAGAGGCGATGAGCTGGCGCGGCGCGCGGCCTGATTGGGCGCGGCCCCGCGCGCTGGCCGCAGATCAGCGGCGGATCCTGGCAGGAGTGGAGGGACTCGAACCCCCGGCCCTCGGTTTTGGAGACCGATGCTCTACCAACTGAGCTACACTCCTCCGTCGGAGAGGCCGCCAGATAGCGGCGGCCGGGCGGGTGCGCAAGCGCCATGGTGCGCGCGCCGGGCGTTTCGGGCGCGCGGGATGTCCGCAGCGTCCCGCCGCGCCGGTCAGGCGGCGGCGGTGCGGGTGGCGTTGGGGAACAGGGCGCGGGCATCGGCCGGGCTCATCGGCCGGCCGAACAGATAGCCCTGGATCTTGCGGCAGCCGAGCCGCTTGATCATCGCATACTCTTCCTCCGTCTCCACCCCTTCGGCGGTGGTCGACATGCCGAGGCTGTCGGCAAGCGCGACGACGGCGCGGATGATGGCGAGGCTCTCGGCGGCATTGCGCGCCGCGCCCTGCACGAAGCTGCGGTCGATCTTGATCGTCGAAAACCTGGTCCGGCTGAGATAGCCGAGCGA
>DBAW01000245.1:1611-2462 GCA_002291855.1 Sphingomonas sp. UBA1000 | reverse complement strand
GCATTGGTGCCTTCGCGCATGAACACGCTTTCGGTCACCTCCAGCTCCAGCCGGTGGGGGGGCAGGCCGCTCTCGGCCAGTGCCGTGCGCACCGCATCGACGAAGCGCGGATCGTGCAGCTGCTCGGCGGAGACATTGACCGCGACGCGCACCGTGGACGGCCAGTTGCGCGCCTCCATGCAGGCGGTGCGCAGCGCCCATTGCCCGATCGGGCCGATCAGCCGCGCCTCTTCGGCGAGCGGGATGAATTTTGCCGGCGACACATTGCCATGTTCGGGGCTGGTCCAGCGCATCAGCGCCTCGAACCCCTCGACCACCGCTTCATCGGCCGAGACGACCGGCTGATAGGCGAGGTGCAGCTCGCCCTTTTCCAGTGCCTTGCGCAGCGCCATTTCGAGGACGCGGCGTTCCTCGGCATGGACGTGAAGCTGGGGTTCATAGGCGTGATAATGGCCGCCCCCGGCGTCTTTCGACCGGTAGAGCGCGAGATCGGCCGAGCGGATCAGCGTTTCGACGGTGCGGCCGTCGCGCGGGCCGACCGCTGCGCCCACGCTGGCACCGATATAAAGCGTGTGCTGGTCGACATCATAAGGGCGCGACAGCTCCTCGATGATCCGCCGGCCCAGCGCCTCGACCCGCGCCGGATCGGAGGCGTCGCGGATGACGACGGCGAATTCGTCGCCGCCCAGCCGCCCGCACAGCTCATTGTCGCTCATCAGCCCCATCAGCCGTTCGGACACCCGGCCGAGCAGCCGGTCGCCGACCGGATGGCCGAGCGTGTCGTTGACCGCCTTGAACCGGTCGAGATCGATCATCATGAAGCCGCAGCGGCCGCGCCATTTCTCCGCCTC
>DBAW01000245.1:0-1204 GCA_002291855.1 Sphingomonas sp. UBA1000 | reverse complement strand
GCCATGCGGTTGATCTTGTCGGCCGAATGGCGCTCGGCGGTAACGTCGGAGCCGACGCCGCGAAAGCCGATAAAGGCGCCGCGTTCGTCATGGCGGGGACTGGCCGACAGCTCCCACCAGCGTGTCTCGCCGCGCACCTTGACTTCGAGCAGCAGGTCCGAAAACGCCTCGCGCCGCTTGAGCTTGTCGGCCAGCGTGTGGAGGGCGGGGGCGAATTGCCCGGTCTCCCAGCTGTCGCCGGCGAGAATCTGGAGGAACGGCCGCCCCTCGATCGCCAGCGCCTCCTCGCCCAGTGCATAAGCGAGGCGCGGCGACACATGGGTCAGGCTTTTGGTGGCATCGATCTGCCACAGCCAGTCGGCATCGCCTTCCTCATGCTCGCGCAGCAACAGGCTGACCACCTCTTCCTTCTCGACCAGCGCGAAGCGGGCGGCGGTGTTCATCAGGAATGCACGCCCCTGGGTCAGCGCGCTCGCCAGCAGCACGGCGGCAAAGCCCAGATTGGCGATGGCCAGCAGGTCGAGGCCGAGGGTCGCAAGGAATGTCGTCGATCCGGCAGCGGCCATGATCAGCGCGCCGGCAGCGGCCAGCGGCATCGGGGCCAGTAGCAGCACGATGCCGACCATCACCGCCAGCCCGACCGCGCACAGGGTCAGCTGCGCCTCTACCCCCGCCGCCGATGCAAACAGTGCCGGCGGTGCCGCCCACACCAGCGCGGCAGCGAGCGCCGCCAAGGTTTCGCGCCACAGGCTGGCAAGCGATGCCGTCGGCTCCGTCTCTGCGCCACGCACGCGCCACAAGGCGGTGCCGAGCGCCGCGACGAGCGCCAGTGCAACCCAGCCCCAGCGCCACATGTCCGGCACCCGACCGGCAAGCCCGGTCCAGAGCAGGGCAATGCCCAGAAGTTCCGCCGCCAGCCGCGTCGGCCAATGGCGGCGCAGCGCCGCAATCTGCGCGGCGCGCACCTTGCCCCAGTCGGAATCACGCGGTTCCGACAGGCCAAGGGCCGTGCGCCAGTCGATCATCGGCCTTGCAGCGGCAGCGGGGCGTGCTCGTGTCACGCGCCAAGGCCTAGCGGGCTTTGGTTAGCGTTCGGTAAGCACTGATGCTCGGCTCACCGCGTTTGTCGCGCGCCTCGGGGAGCAGGGAGGGCGCGGCGTTTGCCGAACCGGAAGCTTGTGATTGGGAAGACCGGCACCGGCCC
>DBAW01000268.1 GCA_002291855.1 Sphingomonas sp. UBA1000 | reverse complement strand
TCCCAACGGCAGGATACGCCATGGGAGGCCGGGTGGGGGTGCGGGCCGGTGCCGCCCCCGCGCCGAGAGGCGCGCAACAGACAACCCCGCCCCCGCGCCGAGAGGCGCGGCACAAACACTCACACACCCCCGCTTGTCGCCGCGCACGGTTGTGCGTAACGGGCATCGCCGGTGCGACATGCCGGCACCGGGTTCAGCCAGAGGGAATGGGGTTTTGAGCAAGCTTCTGCGCCGCAAGACGATCATCGCGCGCGAGGACCAGCCGCAGGAGCATCGGCTGGCGGCGACCCTGTCCTGGCCGCATCTGCTGGCGCTCGGCGTTGGCGCGATTGTCGGCACCGGCATCCTGACGCTGATCGGCGTCGGGGCCGACCGGGCCGGGCCGGCGGTGCTGCTCAGCTTTGCGATCGCCGGCGCGATCTGTGCCTGTGCGGCGCTCGCTTATGCCGAAATGGCGACGATGATGCCCGCCTCGGGCAGCGCTTATACCTACAGCTATGCGGTGCTGGGGGAGGTGTTTGCCTGGGTCGTCGGGTGGAGCCTGATCCTTGAATATTCGCTGGTCGTCTCGACGGTCGCGGTCGGCTGGTCGGGCTATGCCACGCCGCTGCTGCTCCCCCTCGGTTTTCCCGAGGCGTTGACGCGCGGGCCGGAACTGGGCGGGCTGGTCAATGTGCCGGCGGTGTTCATCATCGCGGTCGTCGCCGGGCTGCTGATGCTCGGCACGCGCGAGAGCGCGCGGCTCAATGCCGTGCTCGTCGTCGTCAAGATCGCGACTTTGATCCTGTTCGTCGCCGTCACCCTGCCGCATTTCGACGGCGCGAACCTGGCGCCGTTCATGCCGTTCGGCTTTGCCAAGTCGGTCAGTCCCGACGGGGTGGAACGCGGCGTGATGGCGGCCGCGGCGATCATCTTCTTCGCCTTTTACGGGTTCGACGCGATCTCGACCGCGGCGGAAGAAACCAAGCGGCCCGAACGCGATCTGGCGATCGGCATTGTCGGGTCGATGGCGGCCTGCACGCTGATCTATGTCGTGGTCGCCGCCGCCGCCATCGGGGCGCTGCCCTTTGGCCGCTTTGCCGACAGCCCGGAGCCGCTGGCGCTGATCCTGCGCGAAATCGGCCGCGCGCCGGTGGCAACCGTCGTCGCCGGGGCGGCGGTGATCGCGCTGCCGACCGTGCTGCTCGCCTTTCTCTACGGGCAGAGCCGCATCTTCCTGGTGATGGCGCGCGACGGTTTTCTGCCGCAGGGGCTGGCGCGGGTGTCGCCGGTGCGCAAGACGCCGGTGCGGATCACGCTGCTCACCGCCGCGCTGGTCGCGGTCATTGCCGGCATCCTGCCGATCGACGAGATCGCCGCGCTCGCCAATGCCGGCACGCTGATCGCCTTCATCGCGGTCGGCACCTGCCTGATCGTGCTGCGCCGCCGCGCGCCCGATGCGCCGCGCCCGTTCCGCGCCCCGCTTGGCCTGTTTGTCGGCGCGGGGGCGGTGCTCGGCTGCGCCTATCTGTTCCTCAGCCTGCCGGCCAAGACCCAGGGCTATTTCCTGCTGTGGAACGCGATCGGGCTGGCGATTTATCTGGGTTACGGTGTGGCGCGCAGCCGGGTCAGTTCGCCCGCGTCCAGGTGACGGTACGGCAGAAGATCGCCAGGCAGCCCGTGACCTTGAGCGCGCCGTCGGACACGCGCTCCACCGTCGCGCGGTAGCTGCGCCCGGTCTTGGGGTCATAGGCCTGGCCCTGCCATTTGCCGTCTTCGAGCCGCAGGCCGCTCAGCACCGCAAGGCCGAGGATGCGGCGTTCGCGCAGCGCCGGATCGGGGTTCTTGATGTCGGTCCCCGGCGGCTCGATCGGCACCAGCGAACGGTGCAGCCGCCCGCACAGCGTCTCGCCGCAGCGGCCGATCTGGATGATCCCGTCCTTGCTGTCGGTAAGCCAGCGGCCGGTGATCGGCTGGCTGGCGAGCAGGGGCGCGCCGGCAAGCGCGAGCGGCACGGTCATCAGCAGCGGCAGCAACAGGCGCATCGGTCGGCACTCTCCGGTTCTCGGTCCGCACGGTTTGGACCGCAGCGCATGCGCGCCTGTCAAGCGGGGGTGGCACAGAACGCCTCCGGCCGGGCTTGCCTTTCATAAACGAATGGATAGCCTTGCGGCATGAGGATGCCAGCAACCGGGGCGGCACGCATCGCCCTTTTCCGCCGGATGGCCGCACCTGCGGCCATCCTGTCGCTCGCCATCGCGGCTGCCCCGGCGGCGGCGCGGGTGATCGCCGTGCCGCCCGGGGCCGATGCCCAGGCGCGGCTGCAGGAGGCGCTGATCGACGCCCGGCCCGGCGATACGGTGGCGCTGGGCGCGGGCCGGTTCGATCTGACCGACGGGCTGTCGCTCGATGTCGACCGGGTCGAGCTGCGCGGGGCCGGGCCGGACCGCACGGTGCTGAGCTTCAAGGGGCAGCAGGGCGCGGGCGAAGGGCTGCTGGTGACGTCGGACGATGTCGTGCTGCGCGATTTCGCGGTCGAGGACACGCGCGGCGACGGCATCAAGTCCAAGGGTGCCGACCGCATCGTCTATCACAATCTGCGCGTCGAATGGACCGGCGGGCCAAAGGCGACCAACGGGGCCTACGGCGTCTATCCGGTGTCATCGTCCGACATCTTGATCGACAGGGTGGTGGTGCGCGGCGCGTCCGATGCCGGCATCTATGTCGGCCAGTCGCGCAACATCGTCGTGCGCGGCTCGGTTGCCGAATATAATGTCGCCGGGATCGAGATCGAGAACAGCTACAATGCCGATGTCCACAACAATGTGGCGCGGCACAATACCGGCGGCATCCTGGTGTTCGACCTGCCCAACCTGCCCCAGACCGGCGGCCACAGTGTGCGGGTGTTTGCCAACAGCATCACCGACAATGACACGCCCAACTTCGCGCCCGCCGGCAATATCGTCGCCAGCGTGCCGACCGGCACCGGGGTGATGGTGATGGCCAATGCGCGGGTGCATGTGTTCGGCAACACGCTGGCGGGCAATGGCACGACCAACGTCCTGCTCGTCGGCTATCGCGAGGCGTTTGACGACAAGGCCTATAATCCGCTGATCCGTGAAGTCGTGGTGCGGGACAATGTGCATGGCCGGACGGGCTATGCCCCGGCCTTTCCGGGCGGGGCCGAGCTGGCGGCGGCGATGGGCGGCGCGCTGCCGCCGATCGTGTGGGACGGCACCGGCGAGCGGGTGGTGGCGCGCGACAAGGTGATGGCGCTGACGCTCGCGCTCACCGACCCGCGCCAGCCGCTGAGCGCCGCGCGCCCGGCCCCGGCACAGTTTCCGGACGGTGCCCTGCCGGGCGAACCGGCCCCCGTCGTCCTGCCCGCCGGGATGGCCGAGCGCATCCGCTGATGCAGCTTGCCCGGATCTGGCCTGCGCGGATTTTTGCAGGCCGCCGCTTGGCCGCCATGGCGCTGGCGGCGGCGGGGCTGCTGCTTGCCAGCGCCGCGCCGCCCGCGCCCGGGGTCGATGACGCGCTGATCCTGGGCGATACGCTGCCCCAGCGCCTGTCGGACTATCGCTTCTTTGTCGACGGTCGCCCCAACCGGCGCGTGCTGGGTTACCGGCTCAACACCCCGCTGTTTTCCGATTATGCCGACAAGGACCGGTTCATCTATGTTCCGGCGGGCAGCCGCGCACATTATGCGGAGGACGGGGCGATCGACTTTCCGGTCGGCAGCGCGCTGATCAAGAGCTTCTCCTATCCCGTCGATGCGCGCCGGCCGGGCGGGGCGCGCCGCACGGTCGAAACGCGGGTGCTGCTGCGCCGTGCCTCGGGCTGGGTCGCGCTGCCTTATGTCTGGTCGGGCGACGATGCGGTGCTGCGCCGGGGCGGGACGCGGCTCGATATCGGCTGGACCGACGCCGCCGGGCGCGCGCGCACCGTCAGCTATGGCGTGCCCAACGCCAATCAGTGCAAGGAATGCCACCAGTCCGCGGGCGCGCTGGTGCCGATCGGGCCGAAGGCGCGCAATCTCGACGATGGCCATCAGCTGACCGCCCTTGCCGCCGCCGGGCTGGTCGACCGCGCGCCGCCGGGCATCGCGCCGATGCCGCGCGCCGATGATGC
>DBAW01000032.1:14433-14559 GCA_002291855.1 Sphingomonas sp. UBA1000 | reverse complement strand
ACGCGCTCAGGGGCGAATATCCGGACTGGTGGAACGCGCCGGTGCCGGCCTTTGGCGATCCCGGCGCGTGGCTGGCGATCATCGGCCTTGCCCCCGGCAAGCATGGCGCCAACCGCACCGGCCGGC
>DBAW01000032.1:13725-14078 GCA_002291855.1 Sphingomonas sp. UBA1000 | reverse complement strand
GCCGGGGAGCTGCTGTATGACACGCTGCTGCATTTCGGGCTGGCGCGGGGCAGCTATGCCGCGCGGCCCGATGACGGGCTGGCGCTGCACGGGGCGGTGATCCTGAATGCGGTCAAATGCCTGCCGCCCGAAAACAAGCCGACCCCGGCTGAGGCCAATGCCTGCCGGCCGTTTCTGGCCCGCCAGCTCGATGCGCTGCCGGGGGTGCGGGTGATGGTGGCACTCGGCCAGATCGCGCATCAGCAGATCGTCCGCACCTTGGGCGGGCGGCAGGCCGATTACCGGTTCGGCCATCTGGCCGAACACCGGCTGCCGGGCGGGGCGGTGCTGATCGACAGCTATCACTGCTCGCG
>DBAW01000032.1:4319-13400 GCA_002291855.1 Sphingomonas sp. UBA1000 | reverse complement strand
TCGACAGCTATCACTGCTCGCGCTACAACCAGAATACCGGGCGGCTGACGCCGGACATGTTCGCCCAAGTCTTTGCCCGCGCGCTGGAGATTGGCGGGGCCTGACCCCCGGCCGGAGCCGCCGGTTAGCAATTTTCCCGGTCAGAACACCGGATCGTCGGCGCCGTCCTTGCCATGGATGCCGCATTCGGTCTTGTCCCAGCCGCGCCAGCGCCCGGCGCGCGGGTCTTCGCCCGGGCGGACCTTGCTGGTGCACGGCGAACAGCCGATCGACGGATAGCCCTGCGCCTCCAGCGGATGGCGGGGCAGATCGTGCGCGGCGAAATAGGCGTCGAGATCGGGCTTGGCCCAATCGGCGAGCGGGTTGATCTTCAGCCGCCCATCCTCGATTTCGAAGCGGGGCAGGGCCGCGCGTGTCTTGGCCTGAAAGCCCTTGCGGCCCGAAATCCATGCGTCAAAGCCGCCGAGCGCGCGGTCGAGCGGCTCGACCTTGCGCAGCGCGCAGCAGCCATCGGGATCATAGGACCAGCGCAGGCTGGTATTGTCCTTGAGCGCCAGCTGATAGGGATCGGGCCGGAACACGCGCAGATCGACAAAGCCCAGCCGCTCCGCCAGCTCGTCGCGATAGGCAAGGGTCTCGCCGAACATCTTCTGGGTGTTGATGAAGATCAGCGGCACCTGCCGGTCGACCGCAGCGACCAGATGCAGCAGCACCGCCGATTCGGCCCCGAACGAGGAAACGAGCGCGACCCGCCCGGCCAGTTCGGGGAGCAAAGCGGCCAGCATGTCCGCAGTCTCCACCCCGGCAAAGCGCGCCTCCAGCCGGGCGGCATCTGCGGGCGTAAAGGCCGGGGCGGTGTCGATCCGGTCGGTCAGGCGCGCGGGATCAGCCATGGCGCAGCGTCCAGATCGGCGCGCGGCCATCTGCCGCCGCCTGATAGACATGGCCGTAGCGCGCCAGCGCCGCATCCACCGCCGCCCGGTCGATCGGCACGCGCGGGGCAAAGCTGTCGAACCCGGCGCGGCGCATCGGCACGATCTGGTCGATCAGCACATCGCCCTCGGCGCGCAGTTCGCCGACATAGCCATGTTCGCGCAGGATGCGCGCCGCCGAATAGCCGCGCCCGTCGCGAAAGCCGGGAAAGGCGATTTCGATCAGCCGTAGCCGCCCCAGATGCGGCAGCAGCGCGCGGGCATCGTCGCCCGGCTCGATGCGGACCGCCCCGGCATCGGCCTGGGCCAGAAACGCATCGAGCGTCACCGCCGGCTCTTCCGCCGGATCGTCGTCGCGCAGCCTGAGCAGCTGATCAGCCATAGATCGCCTCCTTGAACGGCTCCATGCCGACGCGGCGATAGGTGTCGACAAAGCGTTCGCCCGCCGCCCGCAGCGTCAGATAGCGGTCGGTGACCCGCTCGATCGCGTCGACGACGCCGTCCTCGTCAAACCCCGGCCCGGTGATGCGGCCGAGGCTGACATCCTCCGCCCCCGAACCGCCGAGCAGCAGCTGGTAATTCTCGGTGCCTTTGCGGTCGACGCCCAGAATGCCGATATGGCCGGCATGGTGGTGGCCGCAGGCATTGATGCAGCCGCTGATCTTGAGCTTGAGCTCGCCCAGATCGCGCTGCCGCGCCGGATCGGCGAAGCGCTGCGCGATCTTCTGCGCGACCGGGATCGAGCGGGCATTGGCGAGGCTGCAATAATCAAGCCCCGGACAGGCGATGATGTCGGTGATCAGATCGAGATTGGCCTCGGCCAGCCCGGCGGCGCTCAGCGCGTCCCACACCGCCTTCAGATCGGCGCGCGCGACATGCGGCAGCACGATGTTCTGGGCATGGGTGATGCGCAGCTCGTCATGGCTGTAGCGTTCGGCGAGGTCGGCGATCAGGTCGATCTGGTCGGCGCTGGCATCGCCGGGAATGCCGCCGACGGGCTTCAGGCTGATATTGACGATCGCATGCCCCGGCACCTTGTGCGCCACGACATTGCGCGCGACCCAGGCGGCGAAGGCCGGATCGGCAGGCGTTTTGTCGCCATCGTCGCCGGGGCCATCTTCGCAGGGGCTGAGCGCCGGGCCGGCGAAGAAGCCACTGATCCGCGCCAGTTCGGCGGCCGGCGGATCGATGCCCAGCGTCAGCACATGGGCGAACTCCTCCTCGACCTGGCGGCGATATTCATCGGCCCCGATCTCGTGCAGCAGGATCTTGATCCGCGCCTTGTAGATATTGTCGCGCCGGCCATGGCGATTATAGACGCGCAGACACGCCTCGACATAGCTGATCAGCTGATCGGCGGGCACGAAATCCTTGATCAGATGCGCGATCATCGGCGTGCGGCCCATGCCGCCGCCGGCATAGATGCGCGCGCCAAGGCTGCCGTCCGCGCCGCGCACGATCTGGATGCCGATATCGTGCAGCCGCATCGCCGCGCGGTCGGTGTCGCTGGCGATCACCGCGATCTTGAACTTGCGCGGCAGATAGCTGAACTCGGGGTGGAAGCTGCTCCACTGGCGCAGCAGCTCGGCCCAGGGGCGGGGATCGGTCACCTCGTCGGCGGCGGCCCCGGCATATTGGTCTGAACTGATGTTGCGGATGCAATTGCCCGATGTCTGGATCGCATGCATCTCGACCGTCGCCAGCTCGGCCAGAATCTCGGGCGCGTCCTCCAGCCTGATCCAGTTGAACTGGATGTTCTGGCGGGTGGTGAAATGGCCATAGCCCCGGTCATAGCGGCGGGCGATATGACCGAGCATCCGCATCTGCCGGCTGTCGAGCGTGCCATAGGGAATGGCGACGCGCAGCATATAGGCATGAAGCTGGAGATACAGGCCGTTCATCAGCCGCAGCGGCTTGAACTGATCCTCGGTCATCTGCCCCGACAGGCGGCGCGCGACCTGATCGCGGAACTCGTCCACCCGCGCGGCGACCATCGCGGTATCATAGCTGTCGTAACGGTACATCAGGCCCCTCCGGTCGGGCGAATGGCAGAAAGATGCGGCATCAGATCACCCAGCTGCCGGCACCCGGATCGGCGGGCTGGAGCGACAGGTCGGGCCGGACGGTCGGGCCGAGCGCGCGGATGCGGTCCTTGATATGGGCCGGGCGCGGACCGTCCGGCCCGGGCACCGCATCGATCACATAGGGGACGTTCACCCGCCGCGCGCCTTCTTCGCGGTGGGCGATGGCTTCGCCGTCCTGGCCGACATCGACGGCGTCGCCGATATGGCGCGACCAGCCGCTGCCCGCCCACCAGATCACATCGCCCGAGCCGAGATCGTTTCCGGTCAGCAGCTTCATGCCCGTGCCTCCGCCGTCATTGCTGGATGGGCGTCGGCCAGCGCCAGCATGTCCTGCGCGCGGCCGAGCGCCGCGACCTCGCCGACCACGATCAGCGCCGGGCTGGCGACGCGGGCGCGGTCGATCAGCCCGCCCAGATCGGCGAGCAGCGTGCGGAGCGCCCGCGACCCCGGCCGGGTGCCGCGTTCGAGCACAGCGACCGGCATGGCCGGCGACACGCCGTCGGCGATCAGCTTGTCGGCGATATCGGCCCCTGTGGCGACGCCCATATAGATGACGAGCGTGCGGCCCTGACCGGCAAGGCCCGACCAGTCCTGATCGGCCAGCCCCTTGCACTGGCCGGCGACGAAGCTGACCGCGCTCGACCAGTTGCGGTGGGTGAGGGGCAGCATCGCCTCGGCCGCGCAGCCGAGCGCCGCCGACACGCCGGGCACAACCTCGACCGCGATGCCGGCGGCCTGGCACGCCTCGGCCTCCTCGCCGCCACGGCCGAAGATGAACGGATCGCCGCCCTTCAGCCGGACGACGCGGCGGCCCGCGCGCGCCTCTGCCACCAGCAGGGCGTTGATCTCTTCCTGCGGCATCGAATGGCGGCTGCGCGACTTGGCGACCGACACGCGCGGCGCCCGGCTCAGGTCGAGGATGCGGGGATCGACCAGCCCGTCATGGACGATCAGATCGGCCTCGGCGAGCAGCCGGGCGGCCTTCAAGGTCAGCAGATCGGGATCGCCCGGCCCCGCGCCGACCAGCCAGACACGCCCCGCCGGGGCCTGCGCGTGAGAAGATGCAGCTGTCATGCCCGCCACATGGGGCGGGGCGCGAACAGCGGCAAAGCAGCGATGCTTGGGCGGGCTTTAGCTGAGCTTTTCGGTCGCCGGATCGGCCAGCCCGACGCCGATCGAGGCGCGCGGCTGCTCCGCCTCGGTCGACACGACCGGATAGGCGCAATAATCGGCGGCGTAATAGGCGCTTGGCCGGTGATTGCCCGACCAGCCAATGCCGCCAAAGGGCGCAGCGGACGACGCCCCGTTGGTCGGCCGGTTCCAGTTGACGATCCCGGCCCGGATATTGGCCCAGAACTGGTCGTAATGCGCCGGCGTGCCGCCGATCAGCGCGGCGGACAGGCCATAGCGTGTGGCATTGGCCTCGATGATCGCAGCTTCGAAATCGGCGACGCGCACCACCTGGAGCACGGGGCCGAACATTTCGGCATCGGGCCGGTCGGCAATGCCGGTCATGTCGATCAGGCCGGGTTTGAGGAACGGGCGGCGTTCGTCGGGCCGTTCCAGATGCTTGATCACCCGGCCGCCCTTCATCATCAGCGCGAGGAACGCCTCGGTCAGGCTGTCGGCGGCGTCATTGTCGATCACCGGGCCGAGGAACGGGGCCGGCGTCGCATGGGGATGATCGATGATCAGCCGCTCGGTCAGCTTCAGCAGCTCGGCCATCAGCGGCTCATACAGCCCGTCGCGCACGATCAGCCGCCGCGCCGCCGTGCAGCGCTGCCCGGCCGACATGAATGCCGACTGGACGATCAGCGCCGCCGCCGCTCCCAGATCGCCTGTGTCCCAGGCGATGATCGGGTTGTTGCCGCCCATTTCGAGCGCCAGGATCTTCTCGGGCGTCTCGGCGAACTGGCGGTTGAGCGCGAGGCCGGTGCGCGCCGAACCGGTGAACAGCAGCCCGTCAATCCCGTCATGCGCGGCAAGCGCCCGGCCCTGATCCGGCCCGCCGATCACGAGGCGGATCACGCCTTCGGGAATGCCGGCCTCGCGGTAGAGCGCGACCAGCGCCGCGCCGACCGCGGGGGTCTTTTCCGACGGCTTGAACACCACCGCATTGCCGGCGAGCAAGGCGGGGACGATATGGCCATTGGGCAGATGGGCGGGGAAGTTGTAAGGCCCAAGCACCGCGAGCACGCCGTGCGGCTTGTGCCTGAGCGCCATTTTCGCGCCCATCGCGCCTTCCAGCCGCTTCTTGCCGGTCCGCTCGCTATAGGCCGAAATCGAGATGTCGACCTTGGCGATCACGCTGTCGACCTCGGTGCGCGCTTCCCACAGCGGCTTGCCGGTTTCGCGCGCGATCAGGTCGGCCAGCTTTTCGGCCTCGGCACGGACATGGTTGGCGAAACGGCGCAGCGTTTCCATGCGGACTGTGAAGGGCCGCGACGCCCAGTCAACCCATGATGCGCGCGCCAGCGCGACCTCATGGTCGACATCGCTGAGCGGGGCGCGCCACAGTTCGGCACCGGTCGCGGGTTCGTGGGACAGCAGCTCGGGCGTCATCTGCCCGCCTTCCAGCACCCGGCCCGTCCCCGGTCAAGCCGCAACTGCCGCCCCCATGCGCCGGATCGCCGCGATCTTGGCCTCGAGCGGCTGCCAGTCATCCTGTTCGGCGATGCGTGCCCAGATCGACTCGACCTCGTCGATATGCATGCTGCACGGCGCATCGTCGCGCCAATAGGGATGGTCGGTCGCGCGCACCGGCTGCCGCCCGGCGACCGCGGCGATGAACGGCGCAAAGGCCGGCAGCGTGTAAAGCGGGTCGGCGGGCGAGGGGCCGCGCCGCGCGCCGCCCGCCCAGTCGAAAAAGAACCGGTCGATCTCGACCCCGGTTTCGATCAGCCCCTGTTCGATCGCGCGGACGAGCGCGACATCGGCCTCATCGTCGTCGCTGCGCGCCACCCCCAGTCGCCACAGCATCCGGTCGACCAAAGCCGCGCGGTAAAGCGGGGCGAACCGGTCCAGCTCGGCGATCAGCGCGTCGACATCGGCGATGTCGCGCAACGCGCCCGCCAGCTGCACCGCGTTCCACTGGATCGCCTCGGGCTGACGGCCGAACGCATACAGCCCGGTCTGGTCGAAATAGGCGGCGACAAAGCCGGTGTCGAAGCGCGGCGTGAACCGCCAGGGTCCGTAATCAAAGCTTTCGCCGCTGATGTTGATATTGTCGGTGTTGAGCACGCCGTGCACGAAGCCGGCGGCGATATAGCTGGCGGCAAGTCGCGCGGTCGCCGCGACGACATGGCGCAGGAGCGCCACCGGATCGCCGCTGGTATCGCCGTGATAGGTGGCCAGCGCATGCGCGGTCAGCCGTTCCAGCCCGGCCCGGTCACCCAGATAGGCGAGGCGCTGGAAACTGCCGATGCGGATATGGCCATGGCTCATCCTGACCAGAACCGCCGAGCGGGTGGGCGATGGCTCGTCGCCCCGGTGCAGCTGCTCGCCGGTTTCGATCACCGAAAAGGTGCGCGAGGTCGGTACGCCCAGCGCCTCGAGCATTTCGGTCGCCAGAATCTCGCGCACCGCGCCTTTGAGCGTCAGCCGCCCGTCGCCGAAGCGGCTATAGGGCGTCTGCCCTGATCCCTTGGTGCCAAGGTCGCGCCACAGCCCGTCCCGGTCGTGCAGCTGCGCGAACAGAAAGCCGCGCCCGTCGCCGATTTCGGGATTGTACACCCGGAACTGGTGGCCGTGATAACGCAGCGCCAGCGGCTGCGTCAGATTGCCGGGCAAGGGCGTGAAGCGCCCGAAATGGCGGACCCAGCCGGCATCGTCCAGCCCGTCCAGCCCGATCATCGCCGCCGCGCGGTCGTTGCGGAACCGCAGGATGGTCGCTGGAAAATCGGCCGCCTCCACCGGATCGGCAAGGAAATCGGCAACGGCGGCAATCGGCACGTCAGGCTGGGGTTGCGGGGCATCGGCCATGCCGTGATATGGGGGGCTTGGGCAGTGGGACGCAAGCATGGCCGGGTTCGCGCACGGATATTGGTGGTCGAACGACGGGCTGAGGCTGCATTACCGCGACTATGCGGGCGGGGCCGATGGCCGCCCGCCGATCCTGTGCCTGCCGGGGCTGACCCGCAATGCGCGCGATTTCGCGGCGCTGGCCGAACGGCTCAGCCCGGCATGGCGGGTGATCGCGCCCGAGTTTCGCGGCCGTGGCGAAAGCGCCTATGCCAAGGATCCGATGAGCTATGTCCCGCTCACCTATGTGCAGGACGTCGAGGCGCTGATCCGCCAGCTCGAGCTTGAGGCATTTGTGTCGATCGGCACGTCGCTGGGCGGGCTGGTGACGATGCTGATGGCCGGTGCCGAGCGCGAGCGGCTGAAGGGCGTGGTGCTCAATGATGTCGGCCCGGCGCTCGAACCGGCAGGGCTGGCGCGCATCCGCACCTATGTCGGCAAGGGCGGCAATTGGCCGACCTGGCTGCACGCCGCGCGCGCGCTGGCCGAGACCAACCGCTCTGCCTATCCGGGCTATGGCATCGAAGACTGGCTGGCGATGGCCAAGCGGCTTTACCGGCTGTCGTCATCGGGCCGCATCGTCATCGATTATGATCCGCGCATCGCCGAACCGATGCGCCTGCCGGGCGGGGAGGCGGGGATCGACCTGTGGCCCGCGCTCGAGCCGCTGCGCGGCGTGCCGCTCGTCATCCTGCGCGGGGCGCTGTCTGATCTGCTCGCCGAGGCCACAGTCGCGCGGATGCAGCAGCTGCTGCCGCTGGCCGAGGCGGTGACGGTGCCCGGCGTCGGCCATGCGCCGACGCTCGCTGAGCCGGCGGCAGTGGCGGCAATCGATGCGCTGCTGGCCCGCGTCTGGCCGGTTGCGGGACGATAAGCGGCTTCGCCGGTGAAAAACCCGTTTTGCGCTTCGCATGAAATCCATGCATAGGGCGCAGCATGAACGCAGCGACTATGGGGTTTAAGGGCCTTCGCCCGATCGTTTATGCCGGCCGGGAAGTCTGGCCGCTTGTCGAAGGGGGCAAGGGGGTTTCCGCCACCAACCATGCCAGTTCGGGCGCCTGGGCGGCGGCCGGGGGCATTGGCACGGTGTCGGCCGTCAATGCCGACAGCTATGATGCCGAAGGGCGGGTGATCCCGCAAATCTATCGCGCGCGCACCCGGCGCGAACGGCATGAAGAACTGATCCAATATGCCATTGACGGCGCGGTCGAGCAGGTGCGCCGCGCTTACGAAATGGCCGGCGGTCGCGGGGCGATCAACATCAACGTGCTGTGGGAAATGGGCGGGGCGCAGCGCGTGCTGCACGGCGTGCTGGAGAGGACGCGCGGGCTGGTCGCCGGCGTGACCTGCGGTGCGGGCATGCCCTATAAGCTGTCGGAAATCGCGGCATCCTATGGCGTCAGCTATCTGCCCATCGTCAGCTCGGCGCGTGCGTTCCGCGCGCTGTGGAAGCGCGCTTATTCCAAGGCATCGGAATGGCTTGGCGCGGTCGTCTATGAAGATCCCTGGCTGGCGGGCGGGCATAACGGCCTGTCCAACGCCGAAGATCCGCTGAAGCCCGAGGATCCCTATCCGCGCGTCAAGGCGCTGCGCGAGACGATGCGCGAGGGCGGGATTTCCGACGATGTGCCGATCGTGATGGCCGGCGGCGTCTGGTATCTGCGCGACTGGAATGACTGGATCGACAATCCCGAACTCGGCACCATCGCGTTTCAGTATGGCACGCGCCCGCTGCTGACCAAGGAAAGCCCGATCCCCGATGAATGGAAGGCGCGGCTGATGACGCTGGAGGAGGGCGATGTCCTGCTCCACCGTTTCTCGCCGACCGGTTTCTATTCCTCGGCGGTGCGCAATCCGTTCCTGCGCGACCTTGAGGCGCGGTCGGAACGCCAGATCGCCTTTTCGATGGAGCAGGCGGGCGACCATCAATATCAGCTCGATGTCGGCGTGCGCGGCAAGCATTTCTGGGTGACGCGCGGCGATCTGCTGCGCGCGCGCGAATGGCACGGCCTTGGCTTTACCGAAGCGCTGAAGACGCCGGACAA
>DBAW01000032.1:0-3910 GCA_002291855.1 Sphingomonas sp. UBA1000 | reverse complement strand
AGCCAGTGCGCGTTTTCGTCCTGGGCGGACAATGAGGAAAATGCGACCGGGCGGCTGGCCGATCCGCGCAGCTTCTGCATCCAGAAGACGCTGCAGGACATTGCCCATGGCGGCGATGTGGACCGCAACCTGATGTTTGCCGGCCACAATGCCTATAACTTCAAGCGCGATCCCTTTTACTCGAACGGGTTCGTGCCGACGGTCAAGCAACTGGTCGACCGCATCCTGACCGGCGACTGAAACCGCACGGGGCCGGGCGCATCACCGCCCGGTCCCGCCAGATCTCAGGCCCACTCTCTCAGGCCCATCCCTCCAGCACCTGATCGGGCGGGCGGTGGCCATCCGCCCAGATGCGGATATTGGCGATCACCTTTTCACCCGTTGCGTGCCGCGCCTCGATGGTCGCCGAGGCCATGTGCGGCAGCAGCACGACATTGGGCAGGCCGATCAGCCGGGGATCGACCGCCGGTTCATGCGCGAACACATCCAGCCCGGCCCCGGCGATGACGCCCTGTTCAAGCGCATCGATCAGCGCCGGTTCGTCGACGATCTCGCCCCGGGCGATGTTGATCAGATAGCCCTGCCGGCCAAGCAGGGCGAGCCGGCGCGCATCGATCAGATGATGGGTCGCGGCATTGTGCGGACAGTTGATCGACAGCATGTCGATTTCGGTCAGCATGTCGTCCAGTTCGGCATGATAGGTCGCATCGACCGCCTTTTCGACGACATGGGGCAGGCGGCGGCGGTTGTGATAATGGATCGCGATGCCGAAGCCGCGGGCGCGCAGCGCGATCGCCTGGCCGATGCGGCCCATGCCGACAATGCCGAGCTTCTTGCCCGACACGCGCCGTCCGAGCATCGCAGTCGGCCCCCAGCCGGCCCATTCGCCCGACCGCACCAGCCGTTCGCCTTCCGACAGGCGGCGCGGCACCGCCAGGATCAGCGCCATCGCCATGTCGGCGGCATCGTCGGTCAGCACGCCCGGCGTGTTCGTCACCAGAATGTCGCGCGCGCGCGCCGCACCCAGATCGATATGATCGACGCCATTGCCGTAATTGGCGATCAGCTTCAGCCGCGGCCCGGCGGCGGCGATCAGCGCGGCATCGACCCGGTCGACAATGGTCGGCACCAGCACATCGGCATCGGCGATCAGCGCGGCCAGCCGCTCGGGCGGCAGGGGCCGCTCTTCGGCGAGCGGCACGACATCGAACAGCTCGCGCATCCGCGCTTCGATCGCGTCGGGCAAGCGGCGCGTGACGACGACCCTGGGGCGAGCAAGAACAGCCATGGCAGGAGCTAGGCGGGCCGGGCGGCGCGCGTCAAGCTCGGCCGGCGGGGTTGATGCGCGCCGCCGCCTCGGGCAACACGGGGGCCATGAACTCTGTGACTGTGAAGCGCGCCCTGATCCTGGCTGCCGCGCTGCTGCTGCCGGCGGGCGAGGCGCTCGCCCTGCAAAAGACGCCGCCTTACTGGGCCTCGATCGTCCCCGGTCAGGCGCGCACCCGCACCGGGCCGGGGCGCAATTATCCGGCGATGTGGATGTATCAGCGGCGCGGCCTGCCGGTCCGGGTGGTCGCGGTGTTTCCCGCCTGGCGCAAGGTCGAGGATCCCGACGGCGCGCAGGGCTGGATGCAGGCCAATATGCTGAGCGATGACCGCATGGCGATGGTGCGCGGCGGCGAAGCGGCGCTGCGCACCCGGCCGGAGGCGGGGGCACCGATTGCATGGCGCGCCGCCGACGGCGTGATCGGCCGGCTGCGCGCCTGCGCCGATGGCTGGTGCGAACTCGACATTGCCGGGCGGCGCGGCTGGGTGGAAACCGGCCGGCTGTGGGGCGTGGCGGCGGACGAACGCCTGAACCGCTAAGCTAAGATTGCGGCTCAGCCGCCGGGCGGGGCCATGGCCACCCCCGCCGCCCCGGTTCTGGTGTCGATGGCGATGATCCGCACCGCCCGCCCGGCAAGCGCCGCCGCCGGAATCCGCGCCGCGAACAGCCCGGTCTGCCCGGCATAGTCGAGCCGGTGGCGCGCCTGTTCACGCCCGGCGGCATCGACCAGCACGGCGCTGACATCGAACCGGGCTGAATCCCACAGCCCGCCCGGTTCGATCGGGCAGCCGCACATCAGCATCACTTGCGCGGTGATGCGCGCCGATCCGTCCGCCTCCGCCGGGGCGGGGGGCGATGGCCGCACCACCAGCCCGGGCAGTTCGAGCACGATGCCGTCGCCAAGCGTCGCCGCCGGGCCGGGCACCAGCCAGCGCGTGACTGCGACGCTGACCGCCGATTGCGGATCGCTGGCCGGGCCATAGGCGCTGATCTGCACCAGCTGCGGGCGGTCGAGGTCGAGCGTCGCGCGAAAGGCGGCGGTGCGCTCATCGGCCAGCGCCGTCCCGCGCGGCTGCGGCCCCATGATCCGCCCGGTGTCGCCGGTGCCGCCGCTGGTCGGCCCTTCGGCCAGCAGCCGCCCGGTCGCGGCATCGGCGATCCGCACCATTGCCCCGCCCATCGACGAGCCGACATATTTGCCGCCCTGGCTGAGCACGCGGACCGTGACCGGCGTCGGCTCGGCACTGGCGGGCACTGCCAGCAAAGCCGCCGCAACACCCGGCAGCAGCCGGGACAAAAGGCCGGGAAATGTCATCGGGCGATGGTCCTTTGCCTGTTGGGCCTCATGGTGGGGCCATGTGCCGGCCACCAGTCTAGCAGGGCGGGCGGGGCGGCGGAAATGGTTCGATTATCGGGGCAAACGAACCCATATGGCAAGATATCTTGACAAAAACGGCCATATCGGCTAGTCATGCAAGGCTTGGCGCTGCGTTTTTCCGCCGCGCTCCTCCCTTCAGGAACATCATCATGACCGAACGGCGTTCCCGGCCGTCGCGGCGCTTTGCCGGCGCTGCGCGGACCCGTTTTCTCGACGCGCTGGCGGGGTGCGCAACGGTGCGCGACGCGGCGCGGGCTGCCGGCGTGTCGCACGACACCGTCTATCGCCACCGGCTGCGCGATGCCGGGTTCCGCGCCGACTGGGCGCGCGCGATCGATCAGGCCTATGCCCGGATCGAGGCCGATCTGATCGGCGAGGCCGCTGCCGCGCTCGCCGATCCGGGCGCGGCCGACGAACAGCCGGACATGGCCGACCCGCCGGCCAGCCGTGCCCCTGCCGACAAGGCGGTGTGGGACCGGGCGCTGCAATTGCTGCGGCTGCACCGGATGGGCACGCGCGCCGATGCCGATGCGGCGGGCGATGCCGGTGCGGCCATGCCGGTGGAAGAGGCGCGGGCGCGGCTGATCGCGCGGCTGGTGGCGATGGGGCTGGTCGGGCGGGCGGACTGACCGGTGACCGCCAGCAGGGGAGGGATGACAGGCATGACCGGAACCGGGGCCGACGCGCGGGCGGCGCAGGCGTGGCTGGATGCATTGCGCGGGCTGCCGGGCGATGCGGTGCTGGACGCGCTGCGCGCGCTGCCCGATGCGGTGTCGTTCGCGCTCGCCGCCGACTGGCAGAGCTTTGCACTCGCCGGGCAACGGCCGCCGCCCGGCGACTGGCGGATCTGGCTGCTGATGGCCGGGCGCGGCTATGGCAAGACGCGCGCCGGGGCCGAATGGGTGTCGGCGCTGGCGCGCGCCGATGGCGGGCTGCGCATCGCGCTTGTCGGTGCCACGCTCGACGATGTCCGGCAGGTGATGGTGGAGGGCGAAAGCGGCATTCTGGCCGTTGCCCGCGCGCATGAACGGCCGCGCTGGTATCCCAGCCGCAGGCTGCTGCGCTTTTCCTCGGGGGCCGAGGCCTATGCCTATTCGGCCGAACGGCCCGACGGCCTGAGGGGGCCGCAGCACCATCATGGCTGGTGCGACGAACTGGCCAAATGGCGGCACGCCGATGCGGCGTGGGACAATCTGCGCATGGGG
>DBAW01000035.1 GCA_002291855.1 Sphingomonas sp. UBA1000 | reverse complement strand
AACCGCGCCGCCCAGCCGGGCTTGACCGACTGTCCGGCACGGCCGAGCGCCAGCGCGTCGGCGGGCACATCGGCGGTCACCACCGACCCGGCGGCGACGATCGCGCCGTCACCGACCGCGACCGGGGCGACGAGCGCGCTGTTCGAGCCGATGAACGCCCCCGCGCCGATTACCGTGCGGTGCTTGAGGAATCCGTCATAGTTGCAGGTGATCGTCCCCGCGCCGATATTGGCCCCCGCGCCGATCTCCGCATCGCCCAGATAGGACAGGTGATTGGCCTTGGCCCCGTCGGCAAGGCGCGTCTTCTTCACCTCGACGAAATTGCCGATCTTGACGCCGCGGCCCAGCACCGCGCCGGGGCGCAGCCGTGCATAGGGGCCGATTTCCGCCCCCGGGCCGACCGACGCGCCCTCCAGATGGCTGAACGCGCGGATCACCGCCCCGTCGGCGATTTCGACCCCGGGGCCGAACACGACATGCGGTTCGATCACCACGTCGCGGCCCAGCCTGGTGTCGTGGCAGAACCACACCGTGTCGGGCGCGACCAGGGTCACGCCGTCAGCCATCGCGGCTGCACGCCGGGCCTGTTGCCAGCGCGCCTCCATCGCCGCCAGCTCGCCCCGGCTGTTGACACCCGCAACCTCGTCGGCATCGGTTTCGATGACCGCACAGGCCCGGCCATCGGCGGTCGCCAGCATGACGATGTCGGGCAGATAATATTCCCCCGCCGCATTGTCGTTGCCGACACGGGCGAGCAGCGCGAACAGATCGGCGGCGCGCACCGCCATCAGCCCGGAGTTGCACAAGGTCACCGCCCGTTCGGCGGGCGAGGCGTCCTTGTGCTCGACCATCTTTTCGATCCGCCCCTCGGGCGTCGCGATGATCCGGCCATAGGCCCCCGGATCGGCGGGCCGGAAGCCGAGCACCGCGACCGCCGGCCGGTCGGCCGCGTCGAGCCGCGCCGCCAGCCGCGCCATGGTGTCGGCAGTCACCAGCGGCGCATCGCCGTAGAGGATCAGCACCGTGCCATCGAAGCCGGCAAGCGCGGCTTCCGCCTGCTGCACGGCATGGCCGGTGCCCAGCTGCGGTTCCTGCACGGCCAGGCTGACATCGCGCCCGGCCAGCGCCCGTTCCAGCTGGTCGCGGCCGCTGCCCACCACCGTCACGACGCGCGCCGGGCGCAGCGCCGCCAGGCTGTCGAGCAGATGCATCAGCATCGGCCGCCCGGCGAGCGGATGCAGCACCTTGTGCAGCGCGGATTTCATCCTCGTGCCCTTGCCGGCGGCGAGCACGATGGCGGCGAGATTGGCTGGCTGTGTCACATGGCGGCGCTTGCCATGACGGGCCGGGGCGGGGCAAGGGGCGGCGGTGGGAAGCGGGCGGATCGCGTTGCACCCGGCCCATCAGGGAGAACCCATGGCGACAGTCCCGGCCCCGGATTTCGACGAGAACGGCTTTGCTATCGTCGGTTTCGATCTCGACGGCACGCTGATCGACACCAGCGCGACGCTGGCGCGTGCGGTCAACCATGCGCTGGCCGCCGGCGGCCGGCCGCTGATCGCGCCCGATCAGGTGCGGCCGATGATCGGCGGCGGCGCCAAGCTGATGCTGGAGCGCGGGCTTGCGCTCAGCGGCGGCGCGGACGAAGCCGAGTTTCGCCGCCTCTACCGGCTGCTGCTCGACTGGTACGGGGCCAATCTGGCCGATGGCTCGGTGCCCTATCCGGGGATGGTCGAGGCGCTCGACACCCTGTCGGCGCGCGGCGTCAGGCTCGCGGTCGTGACCAACAAATTCGAAAGCTTCGCACGCACCCTGCTGACCGATCTGGGGCTGATCGACCGGTTCGACACGCTGATCGGCGGCGACACGCTGGGCAAGGGCAATGCCAAGCCCAGCCCCGCGCCGATCCATGCGATGATCGACCGGCTGGGCGGCGGGCGCGCGGCGTTTCTGGGCGATTCGAGCTATGACGTCGCTGCCGCCCGCGCCGCCGGGGTGCCGGTGATCGCGGTCAGTTTCGGCTTTCTGTCCGGCCCGGTCGAGGAGCTGGGCGCGGATGCGGTGATCGACGGCTATGACGAGCTGGTGCCGGCGCTCGCGCGGCTGGCGCGGGGCCGGACCGGCCGCGGCCATGACGGGGAGCCGGGCTGATGGACCGCATCCTGCTGGCCGTGCTGATCCAGCTGGGCGGGCTGATCGCGGGCGCGCTGCTCGGCGCGCCGGGGCTGGTGCTGGGGGCCAATCTGACCGTCGGCATCGCGATGCTGGTCGCGCTGTGGCCGCATGAACGGCCGCAGCCGGCTCCGGCCCCCGCGCCCGCCCCCGCCGCCCCCGGCGGCGACGGCTCCATCGGCGCGATCCTCGATGCGGTCGGCGATCCGGTGCTGCTGGTCGGCGACGGGCGGGTGGCGGCCGCCAATCGCGCCGCGCGCACGCTGCTTGGCGAGCATGTGGTGGGCGAGGATGCGCGCATCGCCATCCGCCACCCGGCGGCGGCGGAACGGCTGCTTGCCCAGGATGCGCCCGGCGATGCGCAGCCGACCGAGCTGGTCGGCCTGGGCGGGCGCGACACACGCTGGGAAATGCAGGTGGCGGCGCTGCCCGACGGACGCCGCCTCGTGCATCTGGTCGACCGCAGCGCCGGCCATGCGGCCGAAAAGATGCGCGTCGATTTCGTCGCCAATGCCAGCCACGAGCTGCGCACGCCGCTGTCGGCCATTCTCGGCTATGTCGAGACGCTGGACGATGAAAAGGCCGGCGGCGACGTGGCCGTGCGCAAGCGGTTCCTGAAGATCATGCATGACGAGGCGCAGCGGATGCAGCGGCTGGTCGATGATCTGATGTCGCTGTCGCGGATCGAGGCGGAGAAATATCGCGCCCCCGAAACGGCGATCGACATGGCCGGGCTGATCGCCGAAACCCATGCCGTGCTGCGCGACCAGCGCGGCGAGCGCGGCCGCGACATCGTGACCGATATCGATGAAAGCCTGCCCTTTGTCGCCGGCGACCGGGCCCAGCTGTCGCAGGTGCTGCACAATCTGATTAACAATGCGATGAAATATGGCCGGCCGGGCACGCCGATCACCGTCAGCCTGTCGCGCGGGCCGGGATCGATGATCCGGCTGAGCGTCGAGGACGAGGGCGAAGGAATCGCCCCCGAACATCTGCCGCGCCTGACCGAGCGTTTCTACCGCGTCGATTCGAGCCGTAGCCGGGCGCTGGGCGGGACCGGCCTGGGGCTCGCCATCGTCAAGCACATCATCGAGCGGCATCGCGGGCGGCTCGACATCCAGTCGACAATGGGCAAGGGCACCACGGTCACGGCGCTGTTGCCGCCCGCGCCGCTGCGACTGTCATCAAACGGTAACAGCGCTGTAACAGGAACGGTCTGATTGGCTGCTAGCCGCGAATGACGGGGCAGGCGGTGCGCGAACCGCCGCCAAGCGATTGGGACTGATTTTCGGATGAAAGTGACCAGGGCGTTTCTGGCCGCGGGCCTTGCTGTTGCCGCGGTTGCGCTGCCAGCCTGCCAGGATGCGGCCGATGACGGCGGCACCGGCGCGCGCGCGCAGATCCGCGTTGTCGGGTCGTCGACCGTCTATCCGTTCACCACGGCGGTCGCCGAACAATTTGTGCGCAAATACACGCAGTTCCAGTCGCCGATCGTCGAATCGACCGGCACCGGCGCGGGCATGAAGCTGTTCTGCGCCGGGGTGGGGGCCGCCTATCCCGACATCGAAAACGCCTCGCGCCGGATCAAGGCGTCCGAATATGCCGATTGCGCGCGCAACGGCGTGACCGAGGTGATCGAGCTGCAGATCGGCGTCGACGGCCTTGCCTTTGCCCAGGCGAAAAACGGCCCGCGCCTCGCGCTCAGCGAGGCCGATGTCTATCGCGCCATCGCCGCCGCGCCGTTCGGTCGGCCGAACACCGCGCGGACATGGCGCGACATCAACCCGGCGCTGCCGGCGGTGCCGATCAAGGTCTATGGCCCGTCGAGCACGTCGGGCACGCGCGACTCGCTGGTCGAGCTGGTGCTGAAGCCCGGCTGCGAGACCGATCCCGCGACCCGCGCGCTCAAGAGCAGCGATCCGAAAAAGTTCGAGAATATCTGCGCCAGGCTGCGCGACGACGGCGCCTATGTCGATTCGGGCGAAAACGACAATCTGATCGTCCAGAAGCTCAATGTGAATCCGACCGCGATCGGCGCGTTCGGCTACAGCTTTCTGGAGGAAAATCTCGACACGCTGCGCGGCGTGGCGATCCAGGGGGTGATGCCCTCGGTCGCGACCATCCAGGATGGCAGCTATCCGGGCGCGCGGCCGCTGTTCATCTATGTCAAGAAGGCCCATCTGGGCGCGGTGCCGGGGCTGCGCGAGTTCATCGCCGAATATGCCAATGGCTGGCGGCCCGGTTCCTATCTGTCGCGCCGCGACCTGATCCCCGCCCCGCCGGCGGTGATGGCGGCCAATGCGCGCGTGGCGACCGAGCTGACCGCGCTCGACCCGGCGGAGCTGAAATAACGATGACGCCGCTGTCGACCCTGATTCTCGTCCTTGGCCTCGGCCTGGTCGGCTGGGCCGCCGGG
>DBAW01000240.1:30852-35505 GCA_002291855.1 Sphingomonas sp. UBA1000 | reverse complement strand
TCTCTTCCGATCTCGGCCGGTTCGCCGAAGTTGAAGGTCAGATTGGCGAGCAGCGAGTGCGACCGGAAACGACCATCGAACACGTCGCCGTTGATGCCGACCATCGACAGGCGCGAGGTGTTGAAGAAGCGATACTTCAGACCGACATCGATGTTGTCGGTGATCGGCGCGCGGACGCCGGCGATCGCCTGCCACGCAAAGCGCGTGTCGGAGTCGTCGATGAAGCTCGGCCGGTCGGAACGCAGACCATAATCGGCGCTGACGCGCGCGACACCGGCACCGCCCCCGGCATAGCCGCTCAGGCCATCTTCTTCGCCGAAGTCGAACAGACCGTTGAGCATGAAGCTGAGCGCCGAGGTCGAGCCGCCGGCATAGCCATAAAGCACGTTTGCCAACGCAGACGTGTTGCCGACCGGCGTCGAGAAGGTGCTTTCATAGCCATCGATCGTGGCGGTCTTGTAAGCGACTTCAGCCTCAAGCCGGAACCCGCCGAAATCATAACCCACCAAGCCACCAACGTCATAGCCATAGTCATGGTTGACATTGTTGGTGCCGCTGGCAGCGGTCGCGCCCGTGCCACGGGTGATATCGAAGTTGATGTCCTCGACGAGGAGGGCACCACCTTCAATGCCCACATACCACGACTTGTCCTTCGCCAGCGCGGGCGAGGCAATCGCCGTGGAGGCCAACGCCATCGCAATGGCAAGCTTCCGCATAGAAATCCCCTTTCTTGGTGTCACTCGGACAGCCCCAACTCACTACAGGCTGCATAGTTGCCGCGCAAGGCCGCAAATCCTGAAACTGTTGCATAAATGCCGCAACAGGGGCGGATTTCTGCGGCTTGTTCGCGTCTGGAAACGATCATATCAGGGGTTAGTCGACCAGGCCATGAGCAGCCATGCGCGCAACAATTGCGGCAATGGCAGAGCGCGCTTCGGCATCGATCACAGACCCGCCCGATGGCAGCGGCACCGCCGGCTGGCTGTAGCGCGCCAAAAAATCCGCGCCAAAAAATCAGGGACGCGCGAGCCCTTGCACAGCCCGGTGGGCGTCGTCGCTGTCCCGGCGCGCATCGCGCAGAGCAACGTCAAGCTGGCGTGAGGCACCGTCATCCAGCAGCGGGCGGATGACCTCGACGAGGGCACCGAAGGCCGGCGATGCCGCGCCGATCAGGCGCGCTGCACCCAGCAGCCGATCAACATCAATGCCCACCATGATTTCCCCCTCAGCGACAGCGATTGCTTTCAGCCCGGCCGGTCGATTTCAGTTGAGACCAAGTGCGTCACGGTAAGTCTGAAGCAATGCATCGGCTTCCTGCCGTGCATTCTTTTCCATCCGGCGCAGCCGCACGATCGCCCGCATGGTCTTGACGTCATAGCCATTGGCCTTGGCCTCAGCATATACGTCGCGGATATCGTCAGCGAGGCCGCTCTTTTCCGCCTCCAGCCGCTCGATCCGCTCGATCAGCAACTGCAACTGCTCGGCCGCGACAACGTCAGACACGTTACAACCCCCTGTAAAGAAACGACAATGACGCCCGAACGGGATCCGACACCTGAGGACGCCAAGCGATCATCGCGCGTGCGCCGCCTTGGCCATCGCCTGCAACGCCGCGCAGAGGTGCTCGGCCAAGGCCAGAGCATCGGCACCTTGGGCATCGGAGGCATCGATCAGCTGCCGTGCACGCTGAAGCTGAGCGTAGATCGCCCGGTCCAGACCCTGCGCCCGGATTAGTTCGGCGTCCGACAGTTTTCCCGCTTCGGCGGCTGCGACAATGCTCAGGGCGGCGGCCTGATATGCGCGTTCAACGGCGATGGCAGACGAGGCTTTTGCCTCGGATGACCAGACCGGCGGGCGATGCTGCACCGCAGCACAAGCAGAGCAGATGAGCGCGAGTGACAGGATGATCGAGGACCGGATCATGACTTGTCGTCCTTGGTGCGAGCCATGCCCCGCAGCGCCGCTCGCGTGAGGCCGAGCCCCTCGCCCACCTGGCTCGCCGCGCGCTGAGCGCCGACCGTCGTGCCGAGGTAGAAGGCGCTCGCGGAGGTGAAGGCCACGATGAGCGCGCCCTCCAGCTGATCGGTCGGCCGCCGGAAGTAAGCGCCACAGAAAGCCGCGACCAGCGTGTAGGCGATGACCACCTCGGGCTGCTCAAACAGCCTCGTGATGAGGCGATCGAAGATGCCCCGGCGCGGCGCATCGATTTGATCCTCGGGCATCATCTCGCCTGACCGATCCGGTGATCGATCCACCCGAAGAAGAAGCGCTCATTGGCCGGGCGCTTCTCGGTGATCTCGGCGTAGCGGCTGACCTGGAGGCCATCGAGGATCTTGATCAGCACGTCCTCGCCACGGGCGCCCCGGCGCGCCTGATACTGGCGCAGGGCCGCGATCGTGATGGGGCCGATTGCACCGTCAACGCCGATGTCGGGATAGGCGCGCGCCTGGTCGTTGAGGAGGTTGAGGGCGCGCTGAAGCATGCGGGCGGCAACCGCCGGCCCCATGTTCACGCCGGTGTCGAGCAGTTCTTCCCCGACCCGGGGATAGACCGTAGCGACCTGATCGAAGCGCGGCCCCAACCAATAGCGCTTGCGGTAGATTTCCACGGCCGTCTCGCGCGGCAGCTGACGCATATCGCCGTTGTAGCCATAGGCCCGCGCCACCTGCTCGGTGATGCCCCATCGGGTCGGCCCGCCCCGATCCGCCGGATCGTCGACAAAGCCGCCCTCGCGCCCAATAAGCTCATCAATCAGCCGGTCGACGTTAATCATGTATCAGCCCTTCAATGGCTGGCTGTTTGGCGAGGCATTCCAGCCCGCTCGGGGAGCCACCCCGCTGTGCTATTTCCGTTTTTAGGGTCGCATGGCACAGCGCACCGCACTCCCTTCTCACCGAGATACAGGGCTGCGCTGGAAGAATAGGCTTCCGCCATCAGACCCACTCAGTCATCGAGAGCGCCCACGCATTGTCGTTCGGATCTGCCCGCTCATACGCATCGAAACGGTCGAACAAGCCGTAGTGAATGCGTTCGTCCGCGCCGGCAGCTTCGCTGTCCGGCTCCTCGATGACGAGCACCGGCCTGGTTTCACCGCGCCGATAGGCCAGCGACCAGAGGCGGCGGCGCGCCGCGTCTGAAAGGCCCACGAACCGCCATTTCAACGAGGCGCGCACCACCCCTTCAACGATCGCGAAACCGCCGTCAGGCAAGTCTTCCTTGACGCTGCTGTCCCGCAGCTGGCGGCCTGACCCGCGTTCGTGGGCCGCGACGAAGCGCTGCCCGACCATAACAACGCCCGCCATGAGCCCGGCCGGCGCGGTAAGCTGGAGCCGAATGTGCCGCACCATAACCGGAGCAGCGAGCAGCGACAGCATGTGCGGGCGGCCGGAAATGGCGTCCGCCGCCGTCGCCAGCTGCTGCGGCTGCAGTTCCGGGCCAGCCCCTCCGGCCCCGGCGATGATCCGCCACTGCACGGCCGGCCCGGCCGAGGTGAAGCCGAGAAACACCGTATCGACCGCCCGGTCGACCCCGAGGTCGATATCGACCACCGGATTTGCGGCGCCCGCCAACCAAACCTCTTTCGGGCTGGCGGTGAGCAGATTTTCGGCTCCCGCCGTGATCGCCGCGATAGGCTCTGGGGAAAGGATCATCATAGGGCGCGCACCACCGTCAGGCGGGTTGTTGCGCCATCATCGGCCGGCTCGACGCCGATCACGAACACCGGCTGCCCTGCCTGATATCCCAGCCGGCCGGCGGAAACAGTGATGCACCGGCCGAACAGGTCGACCCGCCGGCCCGGCACCACATGAATGTCGATTGCCAGCGGCTTGCCGAGGACTTGCAGCTGGCGATCCGCCTCCGTTTGAGCGTCTGCCGCCAGGGCGATCGGTGAAAGGATTTCGCTCTCGGTTGTGTCGCGAAGGCCCCATCCGCTGACGTCGGCTGACGGACGATCGGCGAACAGCGCGCGCGCCTTGAGATACTCGGCGAAGCCGGGATCGACAGCACTCATTTGCCGATACTCCTGCGGCAATGGCCCGGCGCATCGCCGAGCAGCAGGAACAGGCCGTCGATCACGCGCTCAGCGATCAGTGCCCAGCGCTCGCCCGCGATCGCCGCCCGGCCGACGCGGCTGGACAGAGTTTCGTCGCGGTCGGGCATCGGCATGTCGTCGATCGCGACGTGCAACAGGCCGCCCAGCACCAAGTGCAGCAGCTGCGACAGAGCCGCGCCGATTTCGATCATCAGGGCTTTCAGTCTGGCCATGCCACCTCCTCGATTGCTGTGAGGCTGGTTGCGGCGTTGATTGCAGCCTCAAGGGCAAAGCTGGTCGCATAAACGGCCTGGATATGTGCCAGCGCTTCGAGAGCGACCGACTTGAACTGCTGGCGGGTGTAATAGCCGAGCACATTGTCGGCCCGTTTCCAGACGATCGGCTCTTCCATGGCGGGGCCGAGCAATTCCAGCGCCTGCACCATGCCGAGGATGTTGGACCGGCCGGTTTCGTCGACGTCGAGCGGCCCGCCGCTGGTCGGCGCAACGCGCAGGCGCTGCTCGCGCTCTGCCTTGATCGCTGCCCAGCGCCGCGCGCGCGCCGCCTCGAGATCGGCGGTGATCGTGCCATCGGCCGCGACCATAGCCAGATCGGCGGGC
>DBAW01000240.1:0-30530 GCA_002291855.1 Sphingomonas sp. UBA1000 | reverse complement strand
GCCAGATCGGCGGGCACCCCCGCCGGCAGCGGGCCGATCTGCTCCCACACAGGCTCGCCATGGCCGCCGAGGCCCGTCACAACGGCGAGAGCGCCGCTGGCGCGATGACGCATCACGATCATGGATGGCCCGCCGTCATGGTGCCCTGCCACCCGCTGACCGGGCCGCTGGCGCTGGCGCGGACGAAGATGCCGACCTCATAGGCCGCGCCGGCCGTCAGTCCGCCTTGGATCCGGCTGATGTTGACGCCACCCGAGTTGCTTTCGGGCTCGCCGGGGGCCAGCCATCCCCTGCGCGCGGCCGTGCCGACCTCCTGGACGCCAATGTCGACCCACGCACCGCCGCTGCCGGCCAGCCGATATGCGAGCTTCGCGATGGCGGTCCAACTCAACGTCTGCGGGAACGGTGCGTTACCACCCACAAAATAGCTCGCCCCCATATCAGCGCGGATCTGCCCGCCGGGGCTCGCTGACACGGTGACAGCCGCGTCCGGGCTCGGGGGGAATGTCGACTCATCGCCCGGAGATGGCACGGTGACCGACAGGTTGGTCGCTGTGGCCGGCGGGGCGGGATCGAGCACGACGGCCGCACCCACCCGCGCGCGCAGCACCGTGCCCTGATAGATGGCACGCACGACGATCAGCGATGACGTGCTGGCGAGCGCCGACACAGTCAGCAGCCCGCCGGCCGAGATGCTCGCGGCCGATCCGTCGGACGACACGCTCTCCACTGCCCAGGACGTCTGTCCCGTGACGTCGGCTCCCCCCGCGAAGCACGCAAACGCGATGGCACGCGGCAGCTGGCCCGGCTTGATCGTGCCCAGATAATCGGCGCTCAGCGTGATAGTGGTCGCCGCCGGGGTGATCGAGCGGCCGTCCTGACCGGCAGCACCAGGGGCACCCGATCGGCTGAACGAAACGCTGTCCAGCCGCTGCCCAGGCGCGCCGGCTGCTCGCACCCACAGCTGGTGCGCCCGATCCGCCGGGATCCCGGTTGCGATCGGTGTCCCAATGTCGGTCCCATTGATGTAGCCCCGCATCTCGGTGCCGACATGGGCGACCTCGAGCAGCAGCCCCGGCGCGGTCGCCACGCCGGTCGATACCGCGACGACGCCAGACCAGTGCCGCCAGATCGTCGTCCCGTTGCCCCAGAAAGCGGCGGGCGAGCGGATCAGCTCATAGACCGTCCCGCTGCCCGGGTCGCGCAGCCCGATGCCGAACGTCGCCAGCACCGGGCCGACGACGGCCGAGGCGCGCCCCTGCGCCGCAACCTCCACGCTGATCGCATTTCCGTCGCCCGCGCCGGTGTAGCTGAAGGTGCCGCCGTTTCGGGCAAGGCCGTCGAGCGTGACGTTGTAGGCATTGGCACCATCAAGGCCGTCAGCGCCATCAAGCGCGCGGGCGAGCGGCCATCTGTCCACGATCGACGTGCCGTTGAGCCATGCCTCGTAAACCAGCCCGCCACCCGCGCCATAGGCGTCCGACAGCCAGCCGAACCGCACATGACCGAGCACCACCTCATCATCGCTGGGCGCGCTGTCGACCCAGCCATTGGCTGCCATGTCGGCCGCTGTGTAAAACAGGCTGACCGGTGCACCGGTATCGGCGCGCAGCACGCGCCAGATCGTCTGGAGCGCGGTGTTCTGCCGCCGCGCGGTCAGCCGCGTTGTCTGCGGCTTTGCATCACCCGCGCCGTCATATCGGAATTCGGCATGCGTGCCGGACACGGTGATGAGCGGGGGACTGATGCCCGGCTGCCCCCGACGCACCCGGCTGAGGCTGTATTCGCGCTCGAACGAGAGGCCGTTCCAGACGGCGCGGAACCGCGCGGTGCCGGTGTCCAGGTCGGCGGCCCGCGCGCGATAATCGCCCGCCGCGTCAATGACAGCATCAAGGCCGGCATCGGCAACAACGCTGAAGGTGGGAGCTGGTGATACGGGGACGCCACCCAGCTGCACCTGGAACCGCCCACCCAGCGCCGGCAGATCGCCAAGATTGACCTCGCCGTTGGTGCCGGCAGAGACTGTGGCCGCCGGCCGGGTCAGCTGGGCGGTGATCGCCTCAGCACCCTCGGTGAGCACCAGTGCAATCTCGCCGTCGGAATGCGGGCGCTCATTGCGCCGATAGCCCACGCGGCGGGTGCGGCTGGGCAGCATTTGCCTGTCGCGAGTGACATCCACCGACCGCACCGCCTCGCTGGGTGCGGCAAGGGTGATGGGAGATATCCGCACTGCGCCGGTGGCGTCGAGGGTCCAGAGCATGGACACGCCCAGCAGCAGCCGATCAATCACCTGGGCGGCGGTTTCTGTCTCGCTGCCCACGTGCACACCAACCGCATATGGCCGGGCAAGATCAGCTGCATCGCGGACCGCCGCAGACATCGCCGGCCCGCCGACCGCCTGCAGCACCCGCTCGGCGATGGCCGCAGGACGCTCGACATAGCCGCCACCCACCTCGCCGAGCAGATCCGCGGTCACCGGGCCAACCGGCACGGTAAACCATTTGGCACACGCGATTGATGGCGCGACGAGAGCACCGCCTGCCGGCGCGGAGCCCGCCTGCAGCGCGGCGAAGGTGGCTGCGGCGGACCCCTGCCAGGGGAGGACTGCACGGGCGCCGTCGCGGCCCTTGTCGCGGACAACGGTGATATCCTGCAGCGGGCGCGCCGGATCGCCGAACTCATAAATCGAGTTGGCCTTGTCGAGCAGGCGGCCCTCGACATTGAATACTCGCCCCCAGCTGCGCCGCTTCGGCCGACCCGCCGCCTCGGCGATGCCCTCCAGCCCGCCGGACCCGGCAAAGCGCGCGGTGACCAACGGCCGGTCAATGCCGGATGAGAGATCGGCAGCCTCGATGATCAGCCTGGGGCCTGCGACGCGCGCCGATGCGCATGTGCCTGTCAGGTAGCGGACGAACGGTCCGGCGTCAGGGACGCGCGCCGATGCGCATGTGCCTGTCAGGTAGCGGACGAACGGTCCGGCGTCAGGCCCGACGCTGATCACGAGATCTGCGCCGCGCCAGAACAGCCGGCCCAACGCGTCGAGCAGCTGCCTGTCGGCGGGCGCAAAGATAATTGACCCGCTGGTCGGTATCGAGCCGCCGGTCCAGCCGCGATCATCCCACTGAATGGACGCGGCCAGCACCGGCACCGAAAGAATGCCGGCGCGGTAGTGACGGCCGTTGTGATGGAGCGGCGCGCGTCCGCCGCCGCCAAGAAAAACAGGCGTCAGCGCGCCTGTGGCCGGATCGCGCGGCGCGGCATCGACCAGCGTCCGGACCGTCACAGCTGCACCTGTCGTCCGGTCGAGCGTTCGAACCCGCCAGAGACCAGGCCTGGCAGCACCGCCAGCTGGTCAACCATCTGCCCCAGCTGGCCGCTGATCTCGATCAGCAGTTCGTTGCCCTCGTTGGCAAGGCCGTTGGCGCGATCGAGCTTGTCATTGGCGGCGCGTGCGAGATCGGCTTGTTCGCGGACGCGGCGGTTCTCGGCATCGATGATCCGCTGGGCCGACGCACGGCTGGACGACAGGTCGGCGGCGAACTCGCCCCCGGCAGTGCCGAACGCCTCACGACTGACCTCGATCAGCCTGCGGCGGAGCTCGGCCACCTGCTGGGCAGCACCGTCCCGGCCAGCCGCTGCATCGGCTTCCGCCGTCGCAATGTCGGCGAGGAGCCTTGTGCGGCGATCGGCCAGCGTGCCCTCGGCCAGATCGCCCGAGGTGAGATCGCGCAGCAGCGTCTGCAGCGAGCCGACACGGTCAGCCAGGACGCGCTCCAGCGCGTCTTGCCGGTCCTTCGCGTTTCGCTCCTCGAGCTTGACTAGATCAAAGCCGTATTTGGCGGCAATGCGGTTGCGCTCCGCGATCTGACGCTCGAGATCGCGGAACGTCCGGTTGACCGCAGCATCAATGCCGCCCAGCAGCACCTCGATCTCATCGACCTTCAGGGCTTCGCGCACCGCTTTGTCCAGGTCGCTGGAGGACTGCAATGCCTTTGCAACGGCGGGCGAAATGCCGGTGATGACGCCGTCCTTGATCGCATCGGCGGTTGCAAACGCGATCGCACCAGCCTGATCCTCGCCGAAGTCGACAGCCCCGCGCCGTGTCTTGGTGATGCCACGGCCCGTCGGATCGACGCGGAAAGAATTGTCGCGCACGCCGATAGACACGCTCGGCGTGCCAGTGATCGAGCCGCCAAACTGCTCAGCGATCCGCTGCAGCGAGCCGATTACGCTGTCGGCAGCTGCCGAGGAGGCGACACGCCGCTGCTGGCTGTTGCCCGTAACGGACGACACCTCCAGCCCATCTGCGCCAAGGCCGATGGTCGCCGAGGCCCGGCGGGTGGGCTTGAGCGCGCCGCCCAGCGCCGACCCGAGGATCGAGCCAATGATTTCGCCGCCGGGGATCGGCAGAAACGCGCCGACCGCGCCCCCAAGCTGGGCACCGGTGTTCGATCCCTTGATCCCCAGCGCCGAAGTGATCGGCTTGCCGATCTGACTGCCGATCGTCGCGCCGCCGAACGCCTTGCCGAGCGTCTTGCCCAACGCTCCCGAGAACAGGCCCGTCTCACCGAAAATCGACTTGATGTCGCGGGTGAAGCCGCCGAGCGTTTCGTCGACCCCCGCACCGAACCCGCCTTTATCGAAGACTTTGGCTGTCGATCGCGCGAACTCCTCGCCGAGTGCGTCGATCGTGTCGTTCTGATTACGAGGGGCGCGGCCAGCTGCCGGCGCGCCACCGTTGATCAGCTGGAGCAAGCCGCCCGCGCGGCCGCCCACGCTCGTGAAGCTGCCGGTGTTTTGCCCCTGGAGGAGGCCGAGCAAGGCCGACACCGAACGCCCCAGGCGCCCGCCGAAAACCTGCGAGATCGCCTGAGCGGCATCGATGCCGGCGTCGCGAAAAGCCTCGCCGCCAGCCCGACCGGCTTGCTCCATGCGGGCCGTGACGCCCTCAGCAAGATCGACCAGAGGCTTTTCGGCACCATCAACAATGGCCCGGCCTGCATCACCCAGTCGATCGCGCAGATCTTGGGCACGGGCTTCGTTCACCTGTTCGGCGTTGCGAACACCAGCCTCGAGCCGGAAACGCGAAGCGTCGTCCCTGTTGATTGAGCCTGCGGCGCTAAGCCGGGCGATTTCCGCCAGAGTTTCCGAGTATTCCCTGTTGGCCGCCGCGACGCGGTCGAACCGGCGCTCGAGGCCGACCAGTGACGTTTCGAGTTCGCGCTGGGCCTGCGCCGCCTGCCGGGTCGCAGTCGTTGTGATGCGGCGCGCCTGAGCAGCCCGGGTCTCATCCGCCTCTGCGGCATTAACCTCTCGCCGCGCCTCGAGGAGATTGGCCCTATACTCATCGGCGGCTGCGCCGCCGGCCTTGGCCGCATCACGCCCCCGGAGCTCCACGATGCGCAGCTGCTCACGCGCCCGCGAGACACGATCGGTGGATGCTGCGAGCGCGGCCTCGGCCTCGATCAACGAAACATTGACCGGCTCCTGTTCGCGCCGCGCCTCCACGAGCCGCTTCTGGGCCGCCGTTGCCGAACCTGCCGCCACGGCGATTTGCGCGATCTCGAGCCGCGTGCCTTCGGCCGCGCGCGCACTCTCGATGGTCGAGGCCGCCAGCTGCCGGATGCGCGTCGCCAGCCCCTGGACCTTGGGGTCGCCCGCCGCGATACGATCCACCTGCCGGCTCAGCTGCTCGGCGTTGATCGCTCCCTGACTGTAGGCGGCCGCCAGCTTGGCGACCTCTCGCGCGCTCGCAGACGCCTGACCGGGGATGGCGATCCCAAAGCCGCGTTCGCCGCCGGCCGTGCGCTGCTGGCCAGCCTCAAGGCCGGCCGCGATCAGCGCGCTCCGGCGTTGAGAAAAATCGGCCCGTTGACGTGCAAAGGTTGCGGCCCGCTGATCTGCCAATGCAAGCGCCTGCACGACCGAGATCTGGCGGCGCAGCTGGCCAGTCGTCTGGTCGACGATCGACGCAAGTGCGATCTGCTCACGCTGTAGCGATTTGGCAGCGTCGGCGGTCTTGAAAAGTGTTGTCGCCAGCAGGCCCGCAACGCTCACAGACCCCAGCAGGGCTGCCCCTAACGGACCCGACAAAAAGGTGGCGACTGAGCCGACCACGCCACCCAGGCCGGTCAGGGCGCCCGCGACTTGCCCACCCTGCTGCGCCAGGATCGCAAACACGCTGGTGCCGGTGGAAAGCTGTGCAAAAACGTCCTGCACCTGCAGGCCCAACTGAGCGTAGGCAGCGCGCTGCTGCCCCGCCGTTGCGACCGCCGCCTTGCCCGCATCACCCACTCGTCCCTGGGCGGCGGCCAGCCCGGTCGCGGCAGCGGCCGCAGCGCGGCTGGCGCCTGCCATGCTGTCTGCGGCGGCCCCGGCTTGGCCGATCGCGCTGGCGGCGCGGCCAGTCTGATCGCGCAGCGTTGCCGCAGCGTTCGCCGCCTGCTGCTCGGCCTTGGCCAGCCCTTCAATCTGCGCTTCGGTCGCACGGATCTGCCCGACCAGCCCGCCATCCTGCGCGGTGAGCCGGACCGAGACGACGAGATCGGTCATGGCCGCGCCGCCCAGGCAGACAGCGCGGCGCCCTCCATGATGCGCAGATCGGCAAACAGAGCGGGGTTAAGATCAAGGCCGAGCGCTGCGGCGGCGGCCGGCACAGCCTCATACCGCAAGCCCAAACGCATGCCGGTCATCGGATGGACCTGCCACTGCGTATCCAGGGCGATGAAAAGCGCCACAGCATCGACCTCCTCGGGTCCGACCTCCACCTGCGCCTGCGCCGACCGGTCACGGATCCATGCGGGCAGATCGCTCGCCCGGGTCAGGGCGTCCTGATCGGCCTGGGCGCCGCCGCCGTGCCCGGTCGCCCAGGCGCGCGCGGCGGCCGTCAGTTTCCCCGGCGCGTTTCCTCGCGCGCGGCCACGCACGCATCGAAGGCCCGCAGGATCGCGCCGAAAACGCCATTGACCTTGAGCAGGCGCTGCAGATTTTCGGCGCTGAACGGCAGCGGCTCGCCATTCGCAGCGCCGACACCACGCCAATCGATCACGATCCGGCCAAGATAGCCGGCCCAGATTTCGGTGGCGGTCGCAGGTTCGGCGTCACCGGACAGCATGGCTGCGCCCAGCGCCGCGACCCGCTGGTCGACCCGCGCGCCCTCGACCTGCAGATCAATGATCTGATCGGCATCGAGCAGGCGATAGCGAAGCTCGATGCGGTTCTCGACGATCTTGCCATCCTCGCTGACGCCGGGCCACACCACGGGCCACCAGGCCGACTGATCAGGGACGAGCCGGAACATTACTTGGCCCTCCAGATGATATCGTCCTGACCGGACCGGACGTTCGCGCCGTAGGAGATGGTATACATCAGGTCGTCACCATCCTCCTGCTCCTCGATCCCGAGGATCTGGACGAACCCCATTGTGAGCTCGACGATGTTGCCGGCAGCGGTGCCGTGGATGAGCTCGCACGAAATCTCCGCCCCGGCGCGCAGGGTGGCGAAGTAGTTGCGCTCCGCGACCGACGGGGCCTTGATGACCATCTGGCCGGTGAGCGCATGGTTGCCACGCTGCACATAGTTCTCGCCGACGAGGTTCCGGATCGCCGGCTGCGCGCCGATTTCGCCGGTCAGGCTCTGCAGCTTGGCCGCATAGCCATCGAGGACAAAGTCGGTGTTGGCGGTGTTCACTTCGAGCGGGCTGCGCCAACGCGAGAAATCGGGCGCGGCGGGCGCGGCCTCCACGACCGGCTGGCCGATCGGCAGCATGCCCACGAACGACAGCGACAGGAAGGGATACGCCCCCGCCGTGAAGTCAAAGCCATAGGTGCCGCGCACGCCCAGAGAGATTGCCTGCTGGTTGCCGCGCCAGTGATAGCAGGTTGCCGACGAGAGCGTCGCGCCGGCTGCGGCAAACCGCTGGGTCGCACTCTGCCCCGCCACCAGCGTGGGCGGCGCCATGCCGCACGCCTCAAGGTGCTCCATCCAGGCCGGCGCCGTGCCAGCCGCGCCCGACCCGGCGATCTCGAGTTCGTAGGAAAATGCCGATCGCGCGTTCGTGCTGCCGGTCGGCGACCGGCCACGCGACGGCACGTCCAGGTTGCGCTCGAGCGTGTCGGTTTGGACCGGCGTGCGCTGGAAATTGCGCGTCAGCGCGGCGTTGGCCGCCGCTGTCGGCGCAGCGTCGGTTCCGTAAACGGCCTCCTTCTTGAAGAGGATCGTCTTGACGACATCAACCATGGTTCAGTCCTCCTTCACGGCGGCGGGATCGGCTTCACCAAGGGCCGGGTCGGAGCGACCCGCGAGCGCCCGAAGCCGGGCCGGACCGGACAGCGGCAGGCCATGACCGTCGAGCAGATAGCCGGCGGCGTTCGCAGGCCTCGGCTGTGTCGGCTCATCCTCAATCCGTGGCGCGCGGCGCGTCATCGAAATCTCCTCAGGTTCGGCGAAGTCTCCAGGCCGTCCTAAACTGCACCCCCCAGACCAGACTGCTTCCGTCGACGGACAGCAGGCGCGCGCCAGCGAACTCGACCGGGCGGCTGGCGTCGGGATGCGTCCAACCTGCCAGGGCATCGATCGCCTGCTGCTCGGCCGTGTGGATGTCCTCGGCCACCCGCTCGGGCTGACGCGCCTGGGCAGGCAGCACGATGGCGACCAGCAGCTGCTCGGTGACCTGCTGATCGATGGCCGTCTGTCCGGCGAGCGCATTGGGTGCGGCTGCCGATCTCTCCGGGATCACGTAGAAGCTCTGGCCCGAGGGTGCCGTGCGCAGGCCCGCAAACTCCATCGCGCCCCACGCGCGCAGCCCCTGGTCTCGCAACCGGTCGACGAAAGGCTGGAGCCTCACGACGGCGTCCCCCTGAATACCTCAGCGAGGTGATCGGTGATCACGTCGAGCGCGAACGCACGGTTTTCGTCAGAAAAGCCCAGGAATGGCCGGGCCGGAATGACCGCACGCGCCACCACCCGACCGGCGAAGCTGAGTGCCTTGGCGGTCCTGGGGGTGATGGTTGCGCCAAACTGGTGCACCGCCGCATAGACGGCCGGGCCGCCTGATGCCTCGACCCCGGCCGCCGCATAGTCGCGACCCCAATCCGGCTCGATCGATTGGCGCAGGAAGCCGGTAAGATTGAGCGTCTTGGCCCCCGGCTCCTCGAGCGTGCGGCGCGACGGCTTCCAGGGCATGCCTGTGGGATCGCGCTCCTGGTCAAATCGTTCGACGGTCGTGGCCGCCAGATGGACCGCGATCTCCTGCATCGGCCCGGTCAGGTCCGCACTTGCCTCCGCCGCGCGGGACAAAGCGCGCCGCAGATCGCCACCGACCTCGATCTGCACGGCGATGCCGGTCACAGCCGATAATCCTGCAGGCCATCGGGATACGCCCGCTCACCGGCATCGAACAACACAGGGTCGGCGGCGATGGCAGCGGGGGAAAGAGGGACCGCAGACGGCAAAGTCAGCCGGCCGTCACGGATCTGCTCCAGCATCCGCATGCTGGCGCGCGCCGCTTCTGCCACGCCATCCGGAGCGCCGCCTGGATAGAGGCTGGCCCGTGCCAGATCAGCAATGGCCTTCTTCACCGGCAGCGGCACCTCGGCCAGCGGCAGAGCATAACGCCCGGCCAGATGCGCCTCGACAATCGCCTGCGCATCGACCAGCTGAGCCACCAGCAAGGCGCGATCAATCCGCCCGCTGCCGTCCGCATCCGTCATCCGCACGGTCTCCGGCAGGCCGAAACGGCGGACAAACTCGTCGATCGACAGATAAGGCGCGCCGCCATCCGGCATCGTCCAGGCAGCATCGATGACGACGATCTCCGCCTCGATTTCGCGGACTTCGCCAGCGTCGAGCCCGGCCTGCACCGTGACGAGATAGCGCTCGCCATCCGTGCCGCCGGTCAGCATGACCGTCACCAAGCCACCGACCAGCCCTGCCTCTGCCTGCAGCGCCGCTGCGCCCGCCACAAGGCCACGCGCAACGCTGGTCGTGGCCAGTATCTGTGCGACGGGCGCATCGAAAGACAGAGGCAACCGGATGGTCTCCGCCGGCTGCTTGATGACGGTCTGGATCACGCCGCGCCCCGGGCGGTGACGCGGCCCGCGCCAATCTTGGCGACAAGCTCTGCCTTGGTGTCGTTGTTATCGAACTTCACACCTTCGTCCGCCGCGATCTTGCGGAGATCGGCCAGCCGCATCTCGATCGACACCGGGGCGGGCTGAGGCGCAGTGGGAGCCGTGGCCGGGGCCGGACTGGCGGTGTCGCCACCGGTCTGCACGCGGCGGAGCTCACCCTCAAGCCGGATGATCTCATCCAGCCGGGACTCCGCAAGGTCTTTCCAGCCCTTGAGCTCATCGGCCGCGTTGACGGCCGCAGCGGCAAACGGCGCCGCCGCCGTGATTGCGGCGGCCTCGTCATCGAAATGGCCCAGCCTCTGGATGACGCCCACCTCGTCAACCACAAGCGCGAGCACTGCACCCGCGCGATCGGCGGCGACGGTGCCGTCGATGACTGCGAGGATCTTGAGGGCGCCAAGGCGTTCGAGCTCGCCTGCCTCATCCGCAGCCATTACGGCGGTGCCGGTGGGAGGCAGCACCTTGCCATCGATGCGGAGCGGGGTGATCGCTTCGACCCTCACCCAATCGGCCAACAATTCCGTCATCACAAACCTCGTTCGCTTGCGACGTGCGGCGACCATGAGGCCGCCGCCGCCGAGGGTCAGATCGCGCCCTGGATCAAAAAGCCGGCGTCGGCGCCGACCAGTTCGGGCGAGAACTCGTCGAAGCAATCGTTGAGCCAGCTGCGGGTGTCGCCGTCCCAGCGCACCGGGGCGACAAACGGGTGGTTGCGCAGCTGATAGGTGTAGCCGTAGCTGGGCAGCCCCATCTGGCGCTGCGCCCCGGCCGGCGGAACCCAGGCGAGGATCACGTCATTGCCCCAGATGTCGACCGAGGAGCCGTCGGCAAGATCATAGATCGCATCGCCGGCCACCATGGTATCGACCTCGAAATAGCGACGCAGCTGATCCATGGTGACCGAGTCCTGCGCCGTGTATTTGTAGTTCTCGAGGATCTGCGGATGGACCTGCAGCTTGCTCGCGACCGCCCCGCCCACCAGCATCGTGTTCGGACGACGGCCGATCCGGCGGCGGATCGTCTCCTTGGCGTCGAACACCAGAGTTTTCGGCCGCGACGCCGGATCGCTCCACTTGTCCGCCCCGGCCAGCGCCGTCTTGTTGCTCGCAGCATAAGCGGCGGCGTTGCGCGCGGTCTCGGCCTGCGAGATTTCCTTGTCCAGCGCCACAGTCGCCAGCACCAGGTCGACGCTCATCTGCTGGAGATCGAGGCCGGGCACCTCCTGCGCTTCCTCCATGTGCTCGACCGGCGTCTTGGCCGCGATCGCGCGCTGGATCAGCGACACGGGCTTGCCCTCATAGCCGAACTGGATCTGGGCGATCCGCGCGCCAGGCGCACGCTGGATCTGACGGCGGCGGAACGACGAACGGTCGAACTCGATCCGCTTGGCGGCGCGGGTGGGCATGGTCACGCTCGGAAACAGCACGCCGCCGACATATTCGGCGTTCGAATAGCCACGGGCGTGTTCGGTGAGGACCGGATCGACAACGCGGGCCTGATCGGGGGACATCATGGGTCTGAGCCTTTCTTGGAGGGTTGTGGCGGGCTCTCACCGCCTGCGGCACGCGCCTCTGGGCCGCGCCCGGGTCAGTTCTTGATCAGCAGGATTTCGATCATCTGGCCGGCCGCCGAGGCCGCCTGCACGGCGCGCCCGTTGCTGACACCGGCGGCCCGCAAGATCGCGCGCCCCTGTGCGTCCGACTGGACCTCGTCACCGACGCCGACCGCGCCGCCGGCTTCGACGACAGTCGTTCCGAGGACGACGAGATTGCAAAGCTTGCCCTGCGCCGCCTCGTAATCCGAAACACCGAGCGCGCGCTGGCCATCCTGGGCCTGGGCGCGCTGATAGGTCACGAAGCGCTTGCGGGCGATCGCACCGGCCGCCACGACGGGAAATTCAAGCACGGGTCTCTGCTGCATAAACCGATCCTTTTGCTGTGATTTTTCGTGATCAGGCGGCCGCCATCCGGACAGCATCCATGAAAGCCATGCCCGGGTTGGCCGCCTGGATTTCCTTGGCGCGGCGGTGGACAGCCGCGCTGGCCGGGTCGACCGAGTAGCCCGGCGGCGCGGCGAAGCTGACGGCGGCGGTGCTGGCCTTGTCCGATCCGGCGACCTCGCCCAACGACACCAGCGGCTGGGCCGTGCCGAGCAGGCGCTTGAGCGCCGCTGCCGGCGCAAGCTCGCCCAGCTGCTCCCCGAACGAGACGGGCTGCACAGCCTCGAGGCTGTCGAGCACGCCGACCAGCAGATCCTTGCCGGCCGGTGCCAGCTTCGCGGCAGCGATCAGCCCCTCGGCAAACGACACATTCGCAGCGTGCAGCGCCTGCCGCGCCGCCTTCTCGGCCTCGGCCTCGCGCGCCGCCAGGGCGGCCTCCCGCGCCTCGATCTCCCTCTCGCGTTCGGCGAGATTGACGGTCTTGTCGGTCACATTGGTCTCCTCGTTTTCGAAGGTCGCGAGCGGCGCCTGATCGACCGCCTCCCGAAAGTTGACGGTGCCCAGACCCTTCACGGCGGGGGCAGCGGCCCCGAGAAAACCGATATGCTTCAGATACCAGTCGCCGGGCTTGGGGTTGGCGGGATGGTCGGGCGGATAGAAGCTCGACGAGATCTTGGCGTAGCGGCCACCCCTGACCGCTTCGGCGAACGCCGGCTCGATCCTGTCGGCATCAGCGACCAGGCGATCGCCGTCCATGCGCAGCGCCTTTGCCCAGCCATAGGCCGGCGCATCCAGCGCCGGATGGCCGACGACGAGCGGCGCCGGATCGCTGTCCGGATCGTAGGCCGCAGCGACGCGGGCCAGATCCTCGGCGCTGAAGCTGACGGCCTTGCCCTCCACGGAGGTGAAGGTGCCGGGGCGCATGATGGTGATGGGGCGGTCCATGGCCCGGTAATGCGGGCCGCGCGGGCAAAACTCTGCTTCCGCCAGCGCAAAAGGTCGGCGGCGCAGCGCGGACCTAGGCCGGGGGTAAGCCACCCTCGCCGTTTCGCCAAGCCGGTTTATGCAGATTGCAACCGCGATGCATCTTCGCTGCGGCAACGAACGAGGGAGGCCGAGGGCGGTGGCACGCCCTGAGCCGCGGGAGATAGCCCGCACATCACGCGGCCCGGGCCGCGATCCGTTCCCTCGGCGGGCACCCCGCGAGGGTCATAGAGCAGTTGAAACCAATGGAGTCGAGTCCGAACACCCCTGTGCGCCCTGTGCGCCCGATCGCCCCCTATATCGGCGGCAAACGCAATCTCGCGCGACGCATCGTCAAGCTGATCGAGACGATCGAGCACAGCGCCTATTTTGAGCCGTTCGTCGGCATGGGCGGCATATTTCTGCGCCGCACGTCGCGGCCCAAGACGGAGGCCATCAACGACATCTCGGGCGACGTCGCCACGCTGTTTCGCGTGCTGCAGGAGCATTACGCCTATTTCATCGACATGCTCCGCTGGCGGCTGACGAGCAGGGCTGAGTTTGATCGGCTGCTGTCACTGCCCGGCGACCGGCTGACCGATCTGCAGCGCGCCGCCCGGTTTCTGTATGTTCAGCGGCTGGCCTTTGGCGGCAAGGTCTCCGGACGCCATTTCGGCGTGCAGGCACAGGGTCCGGCGCGGTTCGACATCACGCGCCTGGAGCCGATGCTCGGCGACATCCACGAGCGCCTTTCCGGCGTCGTGATTGAGCAGCTGCCCTATGCTGCATTCATCGCCCGCTATGACCATCCCGGTGCCTTGTTCTACCTCGATCCCCCTATTGGGGCTGCGAGAATGACTATGGGCCGGCAGTGTTCACGCGACACGACTTCGAGCGGCTGGCCGACCAGCTGGGCAAGCTGCAGGGTCGCTTCGTGCTGTCCATCAACGACACTGCCGAGATCCGGGCGATCTTCGCGGATTTCGACATGCAGCCGGTCGACCTGACCTACCAGATCAGTGGCAAGCCGACCCCGGCCCGCGAACTGATCATTCAACGTCGATGACAACCCGGCGGGCGGCGGACGTCGCCCGCCACAACGCGTTCAAATCGGACCGTTTTTCCTCTTTCCTATTCGTTCTCTTTCCGTTCCAAGCGGAACCTGAGTCGCAAAGAGAACAAAAGGAGACACATCGATGTGGTATAGGTTCGTGACGCCGGCTAAACGCGGGCCTTGGCGCGATAGCACCCGGCGAGCCATGCTGGACGCCGTCCGCGCCGGCCTCGGATCGGTCGACGAGTTTGAGCAACCTAACGGGTGCGGCCATCGGATCTACCTGCACCCCTTCGTCAAGATCGAGCGATTGGCAGAAGAGACCGGATCGGGCCTCGCAGCCTGATCGGTCGGCCTATCTACCGGCAAACATGCCCCAGATTGCGCTGGGCACGTTGCCCAGCGCAATCTCAGCGCAAGGTGGCCCGAATGCCCGGCCGCGCCCTCGAAGGGCCTCAGCGGGGCTGTATGCGGCGGGGCCGGCAAAGGCGGGCCGCCGCAGCGCGCGCATCAGTCTTCCGGTTTCGGATAACCAAACGCGATGCACTGATTGTAGGCGCGCTGCGGCTCCAGCTCGACCGACGTGACCTCCCCGCCCACCGGCAGGAAGAACGACACCCACAGGTAGCCCGTATAACCGCCATAACCGTTCTTGGCGTTGACGCGCACACAAACGCCGGGCCGGCCGGCGACGCGCGGAAACCAGATGTATCGCGCCGATGCCGGATCACGCAGCCCCTTGCCGATCGCGGCCACCACGCGCGCCTTTTCCGACGGCGTGAGGTGGACTGGCGGCAAGGGCTTGCGACACGGCTCGCCGTTTGCCAGCGCCCGCGCGCCAGCAACCGTCGCGGCGTCCGGCTCGGCGCACGACCCGAACGGTGACTGGATCGCGAGTGCCAACGCTTCGATTACCATTGCTTGCCGCTCCACACCACGCGACCTAACACGGTCAGCCTTGCATCGACCTCGGGTGCCGGTATCTCGATCGGGCCATAAGCCGGGTTGATGCTTAATATCCGAAATCCGGCCGCGCCGCGCTGGAGACGCTTCACCATCAGGTCGCCGTCCAGCACGATCACATACATGCCCTCGGCCCGATAGGGCGTGCCTTCCTCATACATTATCAGGTCGCCGTCGCGGATATCCGGCTCCTGACTGTCGCCACGCGCCGTGACCAGGCGCAACGCACCGACCTGGCCGAGCGTCCTGGCATAAGCGGCCGGGAACGGCATGTGATCGACCACGGCCGGCCTGATAGCACCCGCGCGCCCCGCACCAGCCGATGCCTCGATCTCGACGATCGGCAAATTGACAATGTCAACCTCTGCTGTCGGCTCATCACCCGACAAAATGTAATCAACGCTGACGCCGGCCTCGGCCGCGATCGCGGCAAGGCGGGAAGCGCCAATGCCTTTCCCGGACCGCAGCACGTTGTTGAGGTTCTGGCGACTGATGCCGAGCCGCCGCGCAATCTCCGACTGACCGCCAGCCGCCTTGACGGCCGCAGCAAGGCGATCACGCGCCTCGGGCGACAGACCCGACATGCTCCCGCGCAGGTCAGTTGACATGTAAATCTGACTTGTCCATAAAAAGGCGACAACTCGACCAGGGAGTGTAAAGTTGAGCGTCGCTGATTGGCATCCGGAGGACATCAAGGCTGCCGTGCGCAAGCGCGGCACCAGCCTCGCCATGATCGGCCGGCGCGCTGGCATCTCCCGGCAGGCAATGGCGAACGCGCTGGCGATGCCGAGCGAGCGGCCTGAGCAGCTGATCGCAGCTGCCATCGGTGTTGAGGCTCATCAGATTTGGCCCTCCCGTTACAATCCGGACGGCTCGCGCAAGCGCCCGCAGCCGTCCACGAACTATTGGCGCGAACCCCGCTTCGTGGAGCAACGCGCATGAGCGGGTTCTATATTAATCATCACAACTTTATCCACACCGAAAACCGCGATGGCGACGCAGTGTCTCGCGTTGGCACCTTTTCCGGGGGCCGCGAATGATCGCGCGCGGCACCACTCATCTCAGCGCCGATCAGCTGGCCAAGCTCGGCCTTGACGGCCTGCCGAAGACCAAGCGCGGGATCCACATGCGCGCCGAGGCGGAGGGCTGGAGCGCTGTCCGGCGATCCGGACGCGGCGGTGGCCTGCTCTACGCATTGGCCGATCTGCCCGCATCCGCACAGATTGACATCGCAGGGCGACTGTCGGGCGACAATCGCCGCCGCCGGGGACGGCCAAAAGACACCGATTTCTGGACGCGCCATCCCGAGGTGGCCGATGCCGTCGAGGCCATCCTGGCCGAACAGCGCATCGCCGCACCGCGCGTGCTCGAACTGCTCGAAATGCGCTTTGACGAGCTCCCCTCGCTGCGCTCGCTGCAGCGGCGCTGTGCGATGGTCGAGCGGACGAAGCCCGCGCTCCTCGCATCGATGCGCGACCCCGACGCCTACAAGAGCCGGTTCCGTCTGGCGCTCGGCCGCGCTGACGGCGGCGTCGATCGCGCGCACCAGGTCTGGGAACTCGACACGACCAAGGCCGATGTCATGACACGCGGCGGCCGCCGCATGGTGCTGGGCGTCATTGATCGCTGGTCGCGCCGCGCGCGGTTCCTGGTCGCGCCGTCCGAAAGCGGTCAGAGCGTGCGCCGGCTGCTGATCGACACGATCCGGGCGTGGGGCGTGATGCCCGAGGCCGTCGCGACCGACAACGGCGCGGGATACATCAACGCGTCGATCCGCACCGCGCTGGATACGCTCGGCATCGAACACCGCATCTGCCCGCCCGGCAGCCCCGAGAAAAAGCCCTTTGTCGAGCGGCTGTTCGGCACCTTCACGCGCGAGCGCGCGCAGCTGCTCGCCGGCTTTGCGGGGCACAGCGTCGCGGAGGCGCAGCGGCTCCGCGCCGTCGCCAAGAAGCAAACCGGCCGCGCGGTGATCGTCGCCGAGCTCGAGCCGGATGATCTGCAGGCGATCCTCGATGCGTGGGTCGACGGTGTCTACCACCAGCGCGAGCACAGCGCGCTGCGGATGACGCCGATGCAGAAATGGCTGTCCTCGCCGCTACCGGCAACGGCAGCACCTTCCGAGGATGTTCTGCGGGTCGCGCTCTCCGCCCTGGTCGGCACCCACAAGGTCGGCAAGCGCGGTATCCAGTGGAAGGCCGGCCGCTACTGGACCGCCGAACTGACGCCCTACATCGGCCGTCAGGTCGTAGTGCGCCGCGACGAAGACGATCTCGGTGCGCTTTTCGCCTTCGACGAGGACGGCCATTACATCGGCACGGCCGTCAACGCGGAACGCGCCGGATTTTCCGAAGCCGATTTCGCCGCCGAGGCCAAGCGCCAGCAGGCCGAATGGACCCGTCAAGCCCGCGCGCAAGTCCGCGAGCGCCAACGCGGCTTCGGGATCGACGAGGCGAAGCAGCTGCTGCTCCGCCGCGATGCTGAGCGCGCCGGCAAACTGCATGCCCTGCCGCTGCCGACCGAGCAGCGCGACACGGCTGCCATGCGCAGCATCGTCGCCCGGCCGATGGCGGACTTGCCCGCACCCGCGCGGATTGCCGCCGCCTGGACGCAAAGCGAGCAACCGGCGCGGGCCGAAACGGTCGCCGAACGGGTTGCGCGCACCGATGCGATCATCGCCGCCGCCGAGCGTGGCGACGCCGTCGACGCCGACGATCTCCGCCGGGCGCGGCTGTTCACGGCCTCCAGCCAATACCGCGCCGAGAAGCTGATCACCGGCGACTTCACGCCAACCCCCATCCAGGCCCGCCGGGCCGCATCCTGAGGAGCGCACATGACCCAGCCTTTTCAACCGCAACTTGCCCTGGAGCCGGGTCAGCCGGCGCAGGCGCATCTGACGAACATGTCAGTTGCTTTGCGCACGATGCTCGACTGCATCGAGGCACCTGACGGCAGCCCGCGCCTGAGCGTGTTCTACGGCCCCTCGGGTTACGGCAAATCGGTCGCCGCAGCGTTCTGCGCCGGCCGTTTCGACGCGGCATTCATCGAGGCGAAGTCGGTCTGGGCGCAGCGGTCAATTCTCGAGGCCATTGCCCGCGAGCTCGGCGTATCGCGGCTCGAGCGGACCAACCCCAAAATCCTGCAGCAGATCATCGACGCGCTGCTGCACGAGCCGCGCCCGCTGATCATCGACGAGATGGATCATCTGGTCAAAAAGCAGTCGGTCGAGGTCATCCGCGACATTCACGATGGCGCGGGCATCCCGATCATGATGATCGGCGAAGAGGCCCTGCCGGCAAAGCTCAAGGAGTGGGAGCGGTTCGACAACCGCATCCTCGTGGCCAGCCCGGCGCACCCGGCGAGCCTCGAGGACGGCCTCAAACTGCGCGATCATTACTGCGCGCGCGTCGCAATCGCCGACGACCTGGTCGCCTACTTCGTGGCGACCACGAAGGGTGTCACGCGGCGCGTCGTCACCAACCTGCAGCAGGCCCAGCGGATCGCGCTCGAGGAAGGCGCGGACCTTATCGACCGTGCCTGGTGGGGGCGCCGACCGGTCCTCACCGGGGATGTCCAGCTGCGCAGGGCCGCGTGATGCAGCCGCAGCCCCTCTCCCGGCCTTTGTGGTCGCTGCTCGCCCGAAAGACCGCCCCAATGACCGTCCGCGATCTCGCGCAGGCGACGTCCGGCCGCCGCAATGCGGTCGTGCGCATCCTCGCGCGCTGGGAACGGGCGGGCTTTGTCCGCCGCCTCCCCGACCAGAAGCCGATCAGGATCATCATGGCACCCGACATCCGGAAATATGAATCACCACCGAGGGCGGACAGCGTGGCGCCGCCTCGGACCACGGCTCGGCAGCGCATCTGGGCTTCGATCCGCATCCTCAAGCGGTTCGACGTGCCGACCCTCCAAATCACGGCGGAGGCGTCGCGCCGCGCGGTCGAGACTTACATCAACGCGCTGATGCGCGCCGGTTATGTCCGGCGAGTTACGCGCGGTCATCACAAGGCGGGCAGCTGGTCGGTCTATCAGCTGGCCCTGAACACGGGCCGGCGCGCGCCGGCCGTCACCCAGCGCGACGGCGCGACGATCATCCTCGACCGCAACAACGGCACTCGCCGCGAAATCCGATCCGAACGCGACGCGCCGGACGGGGGGGAAGTTAACCATGTTTGTTAACCATGGCACCAATCTGGCGAAGGCGATCGCCGCCTGGGGGGGCGATCTGCCCGACTGGGTGCGCCTGCTCGCCAGTGCTTGCGACACGGCCAATCAACGATCCGTTGCCGAACGCCTCGGTAAATCCCCGGGTTATGTCAGCAGGCTGATCAACCAGTCATACGCCGGCAGCTATTCCGAGGCTGAGACACTCGTCCGCGCCGCGTTCGGTGGCGAGGGCGTTGTCTGCCCGGCCTTTGGCGACACGATCCCCTTGGCAAGCTGCCTGCGCTCGCGCCGCCGCCGCGATCTCCCCACCACGGCGATCCGTCGCCTTTACGCGCGGCTGTGCCCGACCTGCCCCAACAACACAGACGGTCAGGAGGCCTGACATGCGCATTGCACGTCCGTTTCAACGGCCCCGCCGTGTGGATCGCCTGGACGATCCGGCACCGATCATTCGCGACCGCGTGAGGCCCTGCAGATGCGCCGGCCGGGACGCCGATTGCCTCCGCTGCGGCGGGCGCGGCTGGGTCATGCCGCTGTCGTGGCAGGACTGCGCCGGTGCTGCTGCGATCGCGATCATGGCGGTGATCGCCGCTCTTGGAGTGCTGGCCCTGTGACGCCCCGCAAACTGCCTGTGTGGCGCTCCGGCATCAGCTGCCCGGATTGCGGGGCGAGCAGCTGGCTCGTCGGTCGCCAGAGCGCCGAATGCGCTGCCTGCAGCCTGCCGCTCCCCCTTTTCAACCCCCCAAGGAGAAACCGTTATGTCCGCACGCCCACGGCGTAAGGCTGCCAGCCTCGACGCACCGCAAACCATCGAGCAGGCCACCCAGCTGCTCGCCGACTATGCCCTTTGCCTGACGCAGGCCGAGCAGATCCGCGCGGACGCCGACGCGGCGATCGCCGAGATCCAGTCCGCCCGCGATGGCTGGCTGAAGCCGCTCGATGAGCGGATGAAGACGATCTTCGGGCAGCTGCGCACCTGGTGGGCAGTGGCCGCCCCGCACCTCACCGACGACGGCAAGCGGCGGTCTGTGGAAATCGCCGGCTGCATCATCGGCCATCGCACGAGCACGCCGAGACTGGATCTGGGTGGGGCCAAGGCCGAAGATCTGGTGCAGATGCTGCTCCGCGACGGTCTGCAAGACGTCATCCGCACGAAGCATGATCTGGACAAGCAGACGATCCTTCGTGAGCTCGGCCGCCTGCCTCTCGAGGAGCTCGGCGAACGCCTGACATCCTACGGGCTTTCCCGGCGCCAGCGCGACGAATTCTTCATCGATCGCGCCAGCGAAAAGCCGGCCCCGACCGAAACCATCGAGACGGAGGATGCCGCATGATCAGGCATTTCTGGGTCAGTTTCGATGGCGTCATCGGCTGGGGAGAGCAACTCCCACGCGCCGTGCTGCCGCTCGGCACCGCCCGCTCGCGGGCCGAAGCCGACCGGCTCGAAGCCGCAGTGACGGTGCTGGCGCGGCACAGCCGGACCGACGCCAGCCTGCTGGTGCCCGGCATGCCCGAGGCCGACACCTTCGCCGATCTCGAGCGCGCCTACCACCGGATGTTGGACGCGATGGAGGCCCGGGTTCCGGGGCTGCCTGCCAAAGCGGAGGGTCGGTCATGAGCGGCGTCACCCTTTCCAAGGAGGCTCAATACACCCTGTCGCAGCTTGGCGGCGAATGGCAGGCCGGCCCGACGATGCGCGGCCGCGCGCTGCTTGGGCTGGATGAGCTTCGCTGTCTCGGGCTGGTCGAGCGCGAGTTTTTGGACCGCTCAACGGAAGTGCAGCGCAGTGGCGGCCAGGTTTCGGCCCGCATCCGGGCTTGCTGGCATTTCCGCCTTACCGCCGCCGGGCTGGCGGCCAAAGCGGAGGGCCGGGCCGATGGCTGAGCGAGCAGGATTCACATTGTCGGTCGTTGGCAAGGCGTGGAACGCCCCAACCTCGTTGACCTTCCAGTCGAGTGACAATGAGCGGGCGAGCGTCATCCTTGAGATCACCGATCTGAATGGACGGATGCCGCAGCCATTCGTGGCTGTCTCAGTGGTCTGCAACGGGCGCGGGACGAAGGCGCTTATCCCCGCTGCCACAGCACGCGATCTGGCGGCACAAATCATCGCAGCAGCTGACCTGCTAGAGGCCGGCGCAGCGTCCTTGGAGGCGCACTAAAATGGGTGATCATTTTTCCATGGTCACACTTGCCGATGTGATCGATTTCTTTGGCGACCGGCAAATCGGCGACCATTGCGGCGCGACCGTCAGCAACTATGGCGATTTGTGCCCCGCCCCGCTCGATGTGATCTGCGAGGGCGTTCGAACTTACTATGACCTGCGGGCGCTGCTCTACGCCCAAAAGCGGGAGGGCCGGGCCGATGCGTGAACCGGCGTCCGACCCCGCCCGGCTCGATGAGCTCGAGCGGCGCATGACGGCTTTGGAGCAGCGGATGTCACTGCTGACGCCGGCCGAAATTAAACTCGTGCGCGGTGACCGCCTGTTCACCGCTCTGGTGGGCGACGTGGCAACGGCGACCGGCGTGCCGGCCAACAAGCTTGTCGGTGCGGGGCGCGACCGCGCCACGGCCCGCGCGCGGCACCTGCTGTGCTGGCTGGCCCGATCGGCGCTCCAGATGTCCTTTCCCGACATCGGCGAGGCGCTGGGCGGGCGCGACCATACGACCGTCCTCATGAGCGTGCGGGCGGCAGACCGGCTGCGCGATGACGAGGAGTTTCGCGCACTCGCCGACGATCTGCTGGCGCGCGCGCAGGCGCGGAAGAACGCGACGACCGGGAGGAGCGAATAAATGGCTCAATCCTTCAAGTCTCTGGCCGGGCGGGCGCTGCGGACGGCGGATGGCAAATCCGACAGCCGAAAGCGGCTGATCGGCGCGGTGCGGGCGGCGGCACAGCGCACCGGCCTGGCTGACGACGATCGCCGTGCCCTGCAAGCACAGATCACAGGCAAGTCATCGCTCAGCGACATGACGCTGGCCGAAATCGGGCGCGTCCTCGACCATCTGAACCGGGGCTGGCAGCCGACAGGCAATCGCGCGACCACGCCCAAAATCCGGGCGCTATGGTGGACGCTCTACTGGATCGGTGCCGTCAACGACGCGTCGCCCAGGGCCATCGACGCGTGGGTCAAACGCCAGAGCGGCTGCGCAAGCCTGCGGTTCGTCGACCACGCTGCCGCCGCACCGATGATCGAGGCGCTGAAATCGTGGGCGAGCCGCGCTGGCGTGCGTTGGCCCTCGGCCGAGGATCTGAATGCGGCGCAGATCGGCCATGCCGCGCTGACGATGCAGCAGCTTGAACGGCATGCGGTCATCCGCGCGATCGCCGAGCAGCTGATCGACCGTGGCGACATGCGCTTCAACGGTCACCTGCCGTATCTGCGGTCGGCGCTGGGATTGGGCGCAAACCAGTGGGCCTGGACCGCGCACGAGCTCGACGCAGCAATCAAGCTGTTGGGCAAGCGCCACCGCCGCCTGCTCGACCTGGAGGCAACGGGATGAACCTGCCGCCCCTCACGATCGACGAGTTGCCGATCCCCGCCGATGCCACGCCAGGCCCATACTGGACCCAGCAAATGGTCGAGATGGCAGGTCATATCGGGCCGTATCTGACGCTGGTGCTGATCGACCGCTATGGCGGCCAGCAGCTGTCGATCACGCAGGCCTTTGCGGATGGCCCGCTGACGGTGCTGCTGGGCGCTACGGCCGCTGCCACACTCCGGCAGGTGTATCGCGGCGAACGACTTTTTCTGCCGACCGGCAAAAAAGCGATTGCATATGCGAAGCGCCAACCCATTCTTGCGGCGGTTCGCGCCGGCCTGATGACAGGGCAGGAGGCGACGCGTATCCTGCGGACGTCGCGCACTTATGTGTCCCATCTCCTGAACGAGACGGCCGAGGGCACCGGTGTTGTGCCGCCGCCGGAGTTTCGCGCACGGCGGCGATCCATTGATCCGCGCCAGATCGACATGTTCGACGACGACCAGCCCGCCGCCTAACGGCAGCGGAAGCATGGCCGGGCCGTGGGCTCGGGCAAAGTAGGTGCTCCAATCGAGGAGCACCGCGTGACCTATCCTCACCATTGTTGCAGGCGGCGGCCATGACGCTGCGCGATCTCGTCCAGATCGGCGCGGCGCTCGCCGGCCTGACACCGATCATCCTCGTCACTGGCCTCTGGTGGCTTGGCCATCGGCTGGCAGCGGCCGAAGCGCGCATCGAGGCGATCGAGCGCCATCGTCAGGCCAGTCCGCTGCCCAGCGAGCTCTCCAAGGACATTGGCAAAGTGGCCGAGCGCGTGCGCGGCCTCGAGACCGGCCTCGACGCGCTGCAGCGCATGGTCGGCACCCTCAATGACTATCTCCACACCGTGCTCGAGAAGGGCCTTGGCCGATGAGACTGCCTCAGCCGATCATCGAAGTCGTCCGTCGTGCGATCCTTGATCTCCTGACCGAAATCGGCGGCGAGCATAATGACGACGTCGTCGCACGCTGGCTCGTCGGGGTGGGGCACCGCGTCGCGCGGCGTGAAGTGCGCGACCAGCTGCGCTGGCTGCACTTGCAGGATCTGGTCTCGCTCGAAGAAGTCGGGCCGTATCTGGTCGCGCGCGTGCTGGCCGACGGCCGCGACGTATCGAACGGCCTCATGACCGTCGACGGCATCAGCCGCCATAAGACGGGCGATTGAGATGGCGAAGCGCTCGTCCATCGATCAGCTGCCGCCGCAGATCAAGGAAGAGGTCGATGCCGCGATCAAGCGCGGCCTCACCATCGACGACATCGTGGCACGCCTGCGTGAGCTTGGTGCGGATCACATCAGCCGCTCGGCTGTGGGGCGCTACAGTCAGCAGTTTCGCGAGTTCGCCGCTCAGCAGCGGCAAATCTCCTCGGTCGCCCAGGCATTCGCGACCGAGTTTGGCGAGGCGGATGACCGGCAGGGGCGCTTCATGATCCAGGCGCTGACCTCCGTCATCACGCGCGCGATCCTGCCCGTTGCCAGCGGCGACGAGATCGATCTTGACGGCAAGGAGCTGCACTATCTCGCCCGCGCGGTGAAGGACGTCGCATCTGCTTCGAAAACCGACGTCGACCGCGAGGCGAAGATCCGCGAGGAGACGCGGAAGCGCGCGCGCGAGGAAGCGGCGGCAGCTGCCGAGACCGCCGGCCGGAGCGCCGGGGCGACGCCCGAGACCATCGACGCCATCAAGCGCAAGATCCTGGGGATCGATTGATGCAGCCGATGCGCCTGGTCATCGGCCAAGGGCGATCCACGCCGCAGGCTGTCGGCCTCCTGGCATTCAGGATCGCCGATGCGGCGCGGGCGCGCGGCATCAGCGTGCAGCGTATTGCCGCCAGCCACGATGTCTCCTCCGGCAGCCGCTACATCGATATGGTGGACGCGCGCCGGCAGATCTGGCGGTTTCGCGTGTCCAATCACCGCCGGCCGCTCAAGCACAATCACCATCGCCCGCCGCACTTCGACCTGGTGTCGATTGATGCGCATTCGGGGATCGAGCAGGCGATCCAGTGGCTGGACGAGATCGCCTCGGGGCGGTTGCAGCACTTCACGCCCGAAATCCGCAGCGCAAGGCGGCGGCGATGACCGCCGCTATCCCTACAGTCCTGCTGCCCTATCAGGCGGAGGCGCTAAAGCTTTCCGCCGGCCACGACCTATACGTGTGCGAGAAGTCGCGGCGCACCGGCTTGACATACGGTTTTGCTGCCGACGCGGTCCTTACGGCTGCCCCGTTTGGGCGCGCGGGAATGGACTTCTTCTACATCGCCTACAATCTCGACATGACCCGCGAGTTTATCGACTATGCGGGCACTTTCGCGAAGCTCTTCAACGAAGCCGCGTCCGAGCCGGCCGAATTCCTGTTCGACGACGGCTCGGATGAGGGCATCAAAGCCTTTCGGATCGACTTCCCCTCTGGGCACTCGATCGTTGCCCTGAGCTCCAAGCCCCGCTCTTTGCGCGGCAAGCAAGGCAAGGTGCTGATCGACGAGGCCGCATTCCACGACAATCTCGACGAGTTGCTGAAGGCCGCGCTTGCGCTGCTGATGTGGGGCGGCCGCGTCGTCGTCATTTCGACCCACGACGGTGCCGACAACCCGTTCAACACGCTGATCGAGGACATCCGCGCCGGCAAGCGCGCGGGTGTGGTGCACCGCGTCACACTCCGCGACGCCCTTGAACAAGGGCTCTACCGGCGCATCTGCCTCGTTACCGGCAAAGCCTGGTCGCCTGAGGCCGAGGCCGAATGGGAGGCGAAGCTCCGGAAAACCTACGGCGATGCGGCCGAGGAGGAGCTCGACGTCATTCCCGCCCGCGGATCTGGCACCTACCTCGCGCGCGCGACCATCCTGGCTGCGATGCGGCCCGAGCTCACTGTCGTCCGGCTTCGCTGCCCTGACGGCTTCGAGCGCGAAACCGACGCCTATCGGCAAGACTTCGTGCGCGAGTGGCTGGAGGAGCATGTCCGGCCGCTGATCGACCAGTTTGACCGCAACCGCCGGTCCTTTTTCGGCCAGGACTTTGCCCGCACCGGCGACGTATCGCCACTCGCCTTCGGACAGCACGATGCCCAAATGGTGCTGCTGGCGCGGTTCATCCTCGAGATGCGCAACACGCCCTTCCGAGAGCAGGAGTTCGCGCTCAACTGGGTGCTTGACCGGCTGCCGCTTTTCTCGGCCGGCAAGATGGACGCACGCGGCAACGGTTCGGCCCTGGCCGAGGCGATGCAGCAGCGCTGGGGCTTCGATCGCATCGAGGCCGTCCAGGCGACGGACAAGACCTACCTCGCCTTCATGCCACTCCTGCGCGCCGCGATCGAGGATCGAACGATGCTGATCCCGCACGACGAGGGGACGCTCGAGGATCTGCGCATGGTCAAGCTGGTGCGCGGCGTGCCGAAGATCCCGGACCGGTCGGTCATGTCCAAGGCGGACGGAGCCAAAGGTCAGCGTCATGGCGACAATGCGATCGCCCTGATGCACCTCCGCGCGGCGGCAGATGCCGACACGGGGCCGTTCGACTTTCTATCAACCGGGCCGCGCCAGAGCGCGCCCGATCTCATGATTTCGCATCGCGGGTTCGGCACTGTCGCCGGCCGCTCAGATTTCTCGGGGTTCTAACATGGCCAAAAAGGTGCCCGCCGAGCTGGCGCGCGAGATCGCAACCACCGGCATGGGTCGCGACATCACGCGCCCCTACACGAGAGACCTTGAGGAGCCGAGCGATCCACGACTGCTGGGCGCCGTCGACTGGGGCGTCTATGACCGGATCAAGCTGGACGATCAGGTCCGATCGACCATGGCCCAGCGGATCGCGGCTGTAGTCTCGCGCGACTGGGACGTCCTGCCGGGCGATGACGCCGACCCGCGATCCGTGCAGGCGGCCGATGCCCTGAAGATGGTGCTCGAGCAGGCGTCGATCGACCGCGTCCAGGAGAAGATGCTGTGGGCGACCTTCTACGGATATCAGGTCGCAGAGATCATCTGGGTGCCCGGTCCCGAGCGCATCGATTTTCGTTTCAAAGTCCGGCACGCCCGCCGGTTCCGATTTACGCCGGAAGGCGATCTGCGCCTGCTGACAACAACCGCGCCGCGCGGCGAAGCTCTCCCGGATCGGAAGTTCTGGGTGGTGCGGTCGGGGGGCACCGACGACGACGAGCACTATGGTCGCGGCCTCGCCGAATGGCTCTACTGGCCTGTGCTGTTCAAACGCAACGGCATCCGCTTCTGGAACAAGTTTCTGGATAAATTCGCGGTGCCGACCGCCCTTGGCAGGTATCGCCCTGGCGCACCTCGCGAGGAGGTTGAAAGGCTGCTGCGCGCGCTGGCCGCGATCGCCAACGACACCGGGATCGCAATCCCCGATGGGGCAGCCGTCGAGTTGCTGCAGGCCGTCAACAGCGGCCCGGCCTTCGAGGCCATGCCGCGCTATATGGACGAGGCAATCGCCAAGATCGTCCTGTCCCAGACCATGACCACCGAGGACGGGGCCGGCGGGCGCGCGACCGGCCAGATCCACGCGGGCGTGAAGCTCGAGGTCATCAAGGCAGACGCCGACACGCAAAGCGACAGCTTCAACGAAGGCCCGTCGCGCTGGTGGACCGACCTTAACTACGGCCCGGATGTTGCGTCGCCGCGCTTTGTCCGCATCGTCGAGGAGGAGGCCGATCTCAAGCATCAGGTCGAGGTCGACGAAGGCCTGAAGCGGCTTGGCTGGACCAGAAACGACGATAGCTTTCGCGACGTCTATGGGGACGGCTACGATCGCTTGCCCGAGCAATCCGTCAACACGCAGCCGCCTGTCGCCGCCTCTCGGCCGGGGCGCTCAGCCGCAGTCAGCTTCGGCGTGGTCGATCCCGCCCCGCTGTATGTCCACCGCCGGCTCGTCAACAGCGACGATCTCGTTGCATGGGCCATTCAACAGGGCTTCAGCGCCCTCATCCCGGCTGATCAGATGTACGTCACCGTGCTCTACTCGCGCCGGGCGGTCGACTGGTTCAAGCTCGCCGACGACTGGACGAGCGGCGAGCCGCTTGTCGTGCCGGCCGGCGGCCCGCGCCGCATCGCGCGGATGGGCAACGGCATTGCGCTCCTGTTTGGCAGTTCACGGCTCAGCTGGCGCCACCGGGAAATGGTGCAGAGCGGGGCCAGCCACGACTTTCCCGATTATCAGCCTCACATCACCCTGACCTATCAGGGCGACGATCTCGATCTCGACGCGATCCAACCTTTCACGGGAGTGCTCGAGTTCGGCCCGGAGCAGTTTGAACCTCTCAACCTCGACTGGCGGGACGAGATTGCCGAGGTCAGCTTTGCCGAGGGTGACGGCGATATCGTCGACGCAGTCGCTGCGCGGCTGGTCGATCAAGGCTTAACCGCGATGAGCCCGATGCTGATCCCGCTTATCCAGGCGATCGAGACATCGAACTCGGCCGAGGAACTTGAGCGCAACCTGCTCGGTGCGGTCGATGGCGCGCGGGTTGAGGAGTTGGCCCAGCTGCTGGCGCGCGCCGGCTTCGGCTTGCGGATGGCCGGCGAAGGCGGCGCGGACAGCTGATGGCAGATATTCGCGCCTCGATCGGGCTGGCTCCCACTGACACGCTCGAGGCGTTCCGTTCGAAGGGCGTCTATCCGGTCACGGCCGACTGGGACCGGGTGTGGCAGGAAGAAAATGCTCGAGCATTCTACGTCACCAAGATGCTTGATCGCACGCTTGCCGAGCGGGTGCGTGCGTCCTTGGATGACGTGATCGCCAACGGCGGCACCTTCGAGCAGTGGAAAGAGGCCATTGTGCCCCAGCTGCAGGCCGCTGGCTGGTATGGTCGGGTGGAAGGCCGGCCGGAGCTCACCGGCGTTGAATATCCAATATTCGTCGGAGAGGCGCGCCTGCGCACCATCTACGACACCAACCTGCGCATGGCGCGGGCTGCAGGCAAGTGGAAGCGCATCCAGGCGCTCAAGGCCGTCGCTCCCTATCTGCGCTACTCGGCAATCCTGGACAGCCGCACGCGCCCCGACCACCGGCTATGGCATGGCACGATCCTGCCGGTTGACCATCCTTGGTGGGACACGCATTTCCCGCCGTGCGGATGGCGGTGCCGATGCACCGTCGTGCAGCTTTCCGATCGCGACCTCAAAGCGCGCGGCTGGAAGGTGACCGAGACGCCGCCTGCCAGCAGCCTGCGGCCATGGCGTAAATCGGACGGCACTGTCGTCCAGGTGCCTCAAGGGATCGATGCCGGGTTTGCCTACAACCCCGGGAAAGCACATCTGCGCGGCCTCGCCCCCGGCCCGATAGATGGCAGCCTGCGATTTCCGATCATCGGGCCGGGCCGCAAGCGCCCGGAAGAAACGCCGGCCGAACGGACCGCGCGGCTCGACAGGCTCGCCGAACTGCCGCCAATGCCTCGGCCGCGTGAGGTCTCGCCCGACCTGTTGCTGTCCCGCGACACACCGCCAGAGGAGGCCATTCAGCGCTTTCTCGACCATTTCGGGCAGCGCGGGGTCACCGACGGCGTGGTGCGCCTCATCGAGGACGTCGCGGGTGAGCCGCTCGTGATCTCGGACAGCTTCTTTTTCCGAGGCGGCATTGCGGGCCAAGGGCCGCTGAAGCTCGACGACAAGGGCTTGCGCGTCCAGCATATCCGGTTGCTCGCCGAAACCCTGATCGCGCCCGACGAGATTTGGTGGGCGTGGGAGTGGTTTGAGGCTCTCGGCCGCTGGCAGATGCGACGCCGCTATCTGGCGCGCTTCGTGATTAACGGCGAGCTGCGCAACACGATCGTGACAATGAACACCGGCGCTGCGGGCTGGGAGGGCGTGTCTGCGTTCGTGAACAAGACTGGCGACGGATACATCGTCAACCAGAGGGGAGGGCTGCTCGCATGGCGACGCCCAGAATAGAAAAACCCGGCCGAAGCCGGGCTTTTCACCGTTTTTCGCTGACCTTGGAGCCTCCACCACCAGGCACTCGATCAGCGCAGCGCGGCCGCTGTGTGGTCCCCCAGCATTACGCCAGTGCAAGCCGAACTTCAAGAGCAGTCATGAGAGGGTGAGACATGGGTAAACTGACAGCCGATAGCATCGACCTCGCCGCGCAGGCTGACGAGGGCGCACTCACCTCAGCAGCGACAGTCGGCGAAGCGGTGCGCGTGATCGGCCGCACCAACGTCACGATCTCCGGCAGCTTCGTCGGCACGGTGCGCCTTGAGCGCAGTTTCGACGGGGGCGTCACCTGGGTGCCCGTCACAGTCGGCGGCGTGCCGGTCGATTTCACCGGGCCGATGAGCGAAGAGGTCGACGAGCTCGAGAGCGGCATGCTGTATCGGTTCCGCGCGACCTCTCTGACGTCCGGGGCCGCAAACTGGCGGATCAGCCGATGAGGAGCGTGCTCTCAAGAGCCACGGTCGGATCTGCAGGCGCATCGCTTCGCGCGTCAGCCAATGCCTTTCTGGCGAGCGCCGCCCAAGGCACCATCATCGCTGACGTCAATCGCCCGTTCGGGCCGGCCACGGTGCTGGCGCCAATCGGCGGCATACCCGGGCAGCTGGCCTTCGATGCGGCCACCGGCCGGGTCAGTCGTGGGGCCTCCGCGTCGGTCGTCGGCACCAGATACGAGCTCAAGGTTCGAGCAACCAGCGCAGACGGGCGGCGCGAGACGGCGGAAACGCTCTCTTTTCTGGCAGCGGCTGCGCCGACACCCGCTCCGACGCCTTCGCCCACACCCAGCCCGACCCCCACACCTAGCCCGGCTCCAGCCAGCACCATCACCGGCCTTGTTGTGCTCGGCACCGGGCCGCTGC